>PAOV01000017.1 GCA_002708145.1 Chloroflexota bacterium | reverse complement strand
TGGAGTCTCTTCTGCTTTTGGAGTCTCTTCTGCTTTTGGAGTCTCTTCTGCTTTTGGAGTCTCTTCTGCTTTTGGAGTCTCTTCATGTTCGTAATATGCTTCAACTGGCCTAGACTTGCCTTTGATATTTTTTTCAACTCTAATCAGAGTATTTTCAGACCCAGGTACTGGACCACTAATAAATATAATATTATTCTCTTCATCTTTCGCCAATACATTAATTCCGCGAATCGTAAATCGTTCGCCACCATACCTACCAGACATTCGCGTTCCAGGCCAAACTCTACCGGGGGATGACCCCGCACCTATTGATCCTGGAGCTCTATGCCTATCAGACTGACCATGAGTCTTTGGCCCACCTCTAAAATTATACCTTCTGACAACACCAGAAAAACCTCTACCTTTTGAGTCCCCTATGACCTTTACAGGCTCACCAATTTCAAAAATTCCCATATCTAGTTTTTGACCAACCTGAAATTCATCTAAATTATCAACAGTAAACTCTTGAAGAAATCTAAAATTACCTTCTGCTCTTGATTGATGTCCTAAGTCTGGTTTATTTAGATTTTTGGATTCTTCAAATCCAATCTGAACAGCATCATAACCATCCCTCTGGGATGTCTTGACTTGAGTAACTGTACATGGTCCTAGCTTTATTGCAGTAGCAGCCTCAGATTTACCATCTTTATGAAAAAAAGTTGTCATTCCTATTTTTTTACCTAAAAGTCCATTTATAATCATTTTCAATCAATATCCCTATCTATAACTTAATAGCTATATCTACACCAGCCGGCATATTTAATCTCGTAAGTGAATCCATAGTTTTTGAACTAGGAGCAAGAATTTCTATCAATCTTTTATGAATCCTCAATTCAAAATATTCTCTTCCATCTTTGTGAACATGAGGACCTCTTATAACAGTAAATTTTTTATTATTAGTAGGCATTGGAATAGGCCCTGCGGTACGAGCACCAGTTCTTTCTGCAGTTTCCATTATCTGTTGAGCAGATAAATCAAGAACTCTGTGATCAAACGCCTTTAGAACTATTCTTATTTTTTGGTCTGCCATTCTATCCCCCAGATCCTGAAATTTTTTCTGTAACACTTTTTGGTACAGCTGCATAATGATCTAATTGCATAGAAAAGCTTGCCCTTCCTGTTGTTAACGACCTTACGTGTGTAGCATATTGAAAGGTTTCGGCAAGCGGTATAAACGCATTCACAACTTGAACATCACCTCTTGCATCCATATTTTGAACTTGAGATCGCCTAGAATTAAGATCTCCAAGAACATCTCCCAAAAATTCTGATGGAGTGACTACTTCTATTTTCATTATGGGTTCTAGTAATGAAGGTTTACCTTTTTGCATTGCTGCCTTGAACGCCATTGATGCAGCGACTTGAAAAGCCATTTCTGATGAATCGACATCATGATGCGAACCATCAACTAAAACTGCTTTAATATCTACTGAAGGATATCCAGCTATGACTCCAGACTTTGCAGCCTCCATAAATCCTTGTTCAATAGGCTTGAAATATTCTCTTGGCAATGTAGAACCAGTGATTTCTGATTCAAATTGCAAACCATCTCCAGCATTAAGCGGCTCAAGTCTAAGAGTGCAGTCGCCATACTGCCCCCTACCACCCGATTGCCTTACAAGTTTTCCTTGAGCTACTGCTTCTTTTGTTATAGTCTCTCTGTACGCAACCCTTGGAGCACCAACAGTTGCATCAACGTTAAATTCTCTCCGCATTCTTTCCACAATTACATCTAGATGCAATTCACCCATTCCTGCTAAAATAACCTGACCACTTTCCTGGTCACTTTTTACTTCTAAGGTAGGATCTTCATCTGCTAAGCGAACTAACGCATTAGACATTTTTTCTTGATCCGATTTAGTTTTTGGCTCCACTGCAACCGATAAAACTGGGTCGGGAAAAGAAATTTGTTCAAGCGAAATTTGTTGATCTTGAGGACATAGAGTTTGACCAGTAACAGTCGATTTCAATCCAATAGCGGCAACAATTTCACCAGGACCCGCTGACTGTTTTTCTTCTCTAGAATCTGCATGCATAACCATCAGCCTTCCAACTCTTTCTCTTGAGCGAGTTGCAGAATTATATACAGTTGTACCAGATTCTATTTGTCCAGAATAAACCCTTAAATATACTAAACGACCTACGTGCTGATCAGTGACCACCTTAAAAGCCAAAGCTGTCATAGGATCATCTACAGATGGCTTTCGCTGGAGACTCTTTGATTCATCTGAAGGATCAACTCCCTCAATAGCAGGAACATCGTTTGGTGAAGGTAAATATTGCACGATAGCATCAAGCAATGGGTGAACCCCTCTATGCCTAAGAGCTGAACCTACACATACAGGGAAAATTTTCAAATCAATTGTTGCTTGCCTTAGAGATTTTTTAATTTCTTCAACTGATATCTCTTCTTCTTCTAAAAATTTCATCATTAAATCATCATCAGTTTCAGCAATTTTTTCTATCAAATGATTTCTTGCAGATTCTACAGCTTCTTTATACTGATCTGGAACTTCAACAATTTTATGCTCAATAGCCTCCGCAGACTCATAAATATACGCTTTTTCTTCTACCAAATCAATCAACCCATTGAATTCTGACTCTGCTCCAATAGGTAATTGTATAGGTACAGCATTAGCTCCCAATCGATCATGAACAGTTTGAACAGCAAAATCAAAGTTCGCACCAAGTCTATCCATTTTGTTTACAAATATTAACCGGGGAACTTTGTAAGTATCAGCCTGCCTCCATACAGTTTCTGATTGAGGTTGAACTCCTGATACTGATTCGAGTACAACAACTCCTCCATCTAGAACTCTTAGGCTTCTCTCAACCTCAGCTGTGAAATCAACGTGCCCAGGAGTATCAATGATATTTACAATATGCCCATCCCATTTTGCGTTAGTAGCCGCAGAACCTATAGTAATCCCTCTTTCTCTTTCAAGGGACATAAAATCCATGACGGTTGTACCTTCATCAATATTACCAATCTTGTACGTCTCACCTGTGAAAAAAAGTACCCTCTCTGTTACAGTGGTTTTACCAGCATCAATATGGGCTATAAAACCTATATTCCTAACTTTATTTAAATCAACATTATCTGACATAATTTTCTAATTACCACCTATAGTGAACAAAAGCCCTATTGGCTTCGGCCATTCTATGTAAATCTTCTCTTTTTCGAACAGCTGAGCCAGAATTATTATATGCTTCAAGTAACTCTTCATACAATCTGTCAGCTATAGTAGCACCAGACCTTGACCTAGCAGCAGAAATAATCCATCTTTGAGCAAGAGCGTTTCGCCTATCTGGCCTGACTTCCACTGGAACTTGATATGTTGCCCCTCCAACTCTTCTTGGCTTTACTTCAAGGGCTGGCATAGCATTTTTTATGGCTTGATCAAAAATTTCAATTGCTGGCTTACCAACTTGCTTCTCTAATCGACCCAAAGAATCATACATAGCCTTTTGAGCAATAGATTTTTTCCCACCGATCATTAATCTGTTAATAAACCTTGACAAACTAATACTTCCATATTGAGAATCTGGAAGTATATCTCTTTTTTTTGCTTGTCTTCGCCTTGCCATTTAATTACTTAACCTGAAATAGAATTTTATATTAATAAATTTACTCAACTAACTTTTACCTTTACTCGTGCCATACTTACTCCTACCACGCTTCCTGTCTTCAACCCCCGAAGTATCTAAGGCACCTCTAACTACGTGATAACGAACTCCTGGCAGATCTGGGACTTTACCACCTCTTATAAGAACAACTGAGTGCTCCTGAAGATTATGCCCTTCGCCAGGTATATATGCAGTAACTTCCATGCCATTACTTAATCTAACTCTTGCAACTTTTCTTAGTGCTGAATTAGGTTTTTTAGGAGTAACTGTCCTCACCTGCAAACAAACTCCTCTTTTCTGAGGGCTTCCTTTTTTGTTTTCAATTTGCTTACTCAAGAAAGAGTTAAATACATAACGCATAGCAGGAGTTTTAGGCTTTCTCCTTTTTTGCTTTCTAGATTTTCTTACCAATTGATTTACAGTAGGCAAAGTTATACTCCAGTTAAAATAAATTCAGGGTGGACATTGATGTTATAAATCAAGTCACAAAGAATAAGTATACGAATGGATAGGGTGATAAGTCAACGATATTTAGACTTTTTTTTACTAAAAAAAAAATATTTGTGTAAATCAAAATTTGTATATAATAAGTACTATGCATAATTATAAATAATTAGCACAATAATAAATTAGCAAAAAATCATTAGAAATTTATGAAAACTGAAATAGGTATTATCGGCTTCCATGACTCAGAGTCTCAGAGACTACTTAGCGAGATGAATGAAGCATATAAAAATTATAATTTTAATTTGTTAAATCAACTTGATTATGATTATATTTCAAAAAATATTAATATTGCACTTATTTGGAATCCAGGTATTGAGGTAGGGCTTACAAAAAAAATAATGGATAATTTATCAGAAGAAAATATACCTACTTTGATAATTTTTTCCTCAACTATGGTAGATGATATAAATCTTAAAACTCCAAATCTTGAAGTATGCTTCATACCTTTTTCTAAAGAAGAAATAAATATTCGTATAGAAAAGCTAATACCTAAAATAGACTCTGCAAACATGGATTTAGATGAAGGATTAATAGATTATAAAATAATGAAAATCAACTCTCAAAGATATGAAGTATATTTATTTGATAAAAAAATTGACCTTACATACAAAGAGTATGAATTATTAAAATTCTTAGCATCGAATCCAAATAGAGTTTATTCGAGAGATTCATTACTAAAAAGTGTATGGGATTATGACTATTTTGGCGGAACACGAACTGTAGACGTGCATATAAGAAGATTAAGAAGTAAAATAGATAATCCCACTCATAATTTTATTGAAACACAATGGAACGTAGGATATAAATTTGTACCTCCAGAAAATTAGATATAAATAAAAATTGAATTAGGAAAAAACATGAAAAATAATAATAAAGAAGCAATCAATTACGTACTAATGTCTGCTAGTGAGAATAATGTAAAGTTTATTAGGTTGTGGTTTTCCGATATTCTTGGAAATCTCAAGGGATTTGCTATAACAATTGATGAATTAGAAGATGTGATGAACAATGGAGCAAGTTTTGATGGTAGTTCTATCCAAGCCTCAGTAAGAGACACTGAGACTGACAAAGTTGCTTTGCCTGATCCATCAACCTTTGAAATATTACCTTGGCGTACAAAAGCTACTGTTGCAAGAATTTTTTGTAATATACTAGATTCAAATGGAAATCCATCAGATTCCGATGGAAGAAATATTCTAATAAAAAACTTATCTGAAGCCAAAAAATTGGGATTTACTTTTTATGTGTCTCCAGAGATGGAATATTATTATGGCAGGAACGAAAATAACTTTTTGGACTCAAGTGACCAATCTGAATATTTTGATCAGACATCAACAGAAATGATTGAGTCAGACCTTAGAAGAGACACTGTCCTTACATTAGAACAGATGGGTATCCCAGTAAAACACAGCCACCATGAGGTTAGTAAAGGGCAGCATGAAATAGATTTAAGGCATACAGATGCATTAACTATGGCTGACTCAATAATGACATTTAAAGTTGTTGCTAAAGAGCTTGCTAATCTTAGTGGTATAAATGCAACTTTTATGCCCAGGCCTTACAATGATAGGCACGGGTCAGGAATGCATACGCATATGTCATTATTTGAAGGTAATAAAAATCTTTTTTTTGATGATACCTTAGAGTACAAGTTATCAAAATTAGGTAGGCAATTTATTGCCGGATTAATAGCACATGCATCTGAAATATGTGTAGTTACTAATCAATGGGTTAATTCTTACAAAAGACTAATACCTGGCCTTGAAGCACCTACTTATTCTTCTTGGAGCACTAATAATTTCGGAGACTTAATAAGAGTTCCAAGTTTCAGTTCTGGCAAAGAAGACAGTTTGAGAGTTGAGTATAGAGCCCCAGATTCATCAAGTAACCCATATCTTCTTTTTTCTGTTTTACTTGCCTCAGGACTTGATGGTATAAAAAAACAGATGAAAATTGAAAATCCAATTGATTTAGATATTAATAAGCTTTCAAACAAAGAATTAAAAAAATACGGGGTAATCAAATTGCCAGAAACTCTTAAGGAAGCAATAGATATTGCTGAAAGTAGTAAACTTCTAAAGAGCTCTCTTGGTAATAATGCTTTTGAAATATTATTAAATAACAAACATCAAGAGTGGAAAAACTTTTCTTCCTACGTTACTGATTACGAAATTAGCAAATATCAAAATCTTTAATAAGTTTTTTCTATTTGAAATTTATTATTTTATATTAGAATTTAAATATGATTGATTATGAAACATTAAAAAATAAAAACTTCGAAGACAATGAAAAGTACGGGTTGTATTCTCCAGATTTAGAACATGATGCATGTGGAGTTGGTATGGTTGCAAATATCAAATCAAATTCATCCCACCAAATAGTTCAACAGTCTTTAGAAGTCCTTGAACATTTAGGACACAGAGGTGCTGCCGGTTCAGACCCACTAACAGGAGATGGAGCTGGTATAACAGTTCAAATGCCCCATGAGTTTTTTCTTGATCAGTCAAAAAAATTAAATTTTATTTTACCTAATAAAGGTTCGTATGCCGTAGCAATGTGCTTTTTACCTAATGACAATGAAATTAACAATAAAATAAAAAAAATAATTGAGAAAACTGCTTCAGAGAATAATCTAGAAGTTATCATATGGAGAAATGTTCCCGTAAATCCTAATGAGATTGGTAAATCTGCAAAGTCGTTAATGCCAAGAATTGAACAACTAATAGTAAAATCAAGAAAAAAAAGTTCTGGTGATGATTTTGAAAGAAACTTATATCTTACGAGAAAAACTTGTGAAAAACTTGTAGAAAAAATTAAATCAAATGAAGAATTAAGAAATATTCTCAATAGAGAGTTTTATATATGTTCATGGTCTTCCAGAACAATAATATATAAAGGCATGCTTCTTGTTGATCAACTCAGAAAATTTTACCCTGATCTTAGCGATGAAAAGTTTAGTAGTGCGTTTGGATTGGTGCACTCAAGATTTTCTACAAACACTTTAGGATCCTGGAAATTGGCTCATCCGTATAGAATGCTAGCTCATAACGGAGAAATCAATACAGTCAGAGGTAATAGAAACTGGATGCAAGCAAGAGAAAAAACTCTTAGTTCTAATTTTTTTGGGGATAAAATAAACAATCTTACGCCAGTTTGCGAAAGCGATTCCCCATCAGATACAGCATCTCTTGACAATGTTTTTGAGCTATTAAGAATGTCAGGTCGATCAATTGAACACACTGCAGCTATGATGATTCCCGCGGCTTGGTATGACAATGATTCACTAAGTAAAGAAACGCAAGACTTCTATGAGTACCATGGAAATTTAATGGAGCCTTGGGATGGTCCGGCTATGGTAATTTTTACTGATGGAACAGCTGTTGGTGCAGTATTAGACAGAAATGGACTAAGGCCTTTTCGTTATTTTGTTACTAAGGATAATTTATTAGTTATGGGATCTGAGACTGGGGTTCTTAATGTTGATGAAGAAGATATACTTTACAAATCAAGATTAGAACCAGGCAAGATGTTTTTATTAGACTTTAATGAAAAGAGAATTATTGAGCCTGATGAATTAATGAAGAATTTATCAAATGCTAATCCTTATGGAGAATGGTTAGATTCAAATCGAGTAACAATCTCTCAATTAGAAGATGTTAAGCAAAAAAATATTTTTGATATCGATAATTTAATTAATCGCCAAGTTGCATTTGGGTACACAAAAGAAGAGCTTGACTTAATCATAAAGCCAATGGCTATAACAGCTCATCAACCTCAAGGTTCAATGGGTAATGATGCGCCCTTAGCTGTTCTTTCTGACAAGCCACAAAATCTTTTTGCTTACTTCAAACAAGCTTTTGCTCAAGTTTCTAATCCACCTTTAGATGCTATCAGAGAAAAATTATTCACTCAAAGAGCCGTGCCTGTGGGAAGAAGACCAAATATTTTTGATACCACTCCTGATCATTGTAAAACTATCAGAATTGATCATCCTGTACTTCTTGATAATGAATTGAAAAAAATTCAATCAAATACTAAATTTGCAGCTATAAAAACCAAAACAATCTCCACTCTTTTCAAAGTAAGCAATTTAGATAATTTAGAAAAAAGGATTGAACAAATCTGCAAAGAAGCAGACAAGGCGATTTCTGATGGTTATACCATATTAGTTTTATCTGATCGAGGGGTTGATAAAAATCATAGTTATATTCCATCATTGTTAGCTGTTGGTGCGGTACACCACTACCTCATAAGAAAAAGAATTAGGTCGCAAGCCGACATAATAGTTGAATCTGGAGAACCTAGGGAGGTTCATCACTTTGCTACGCTTTTTGGTTATGGAGCATCAGCAATAAATCCTTATTTGGCTTTTGAAAGTATAGAGGGCATGAGATTGAACCCCTTAAATGAAGAAAATGTCCCTGAAAAAAACATTGCTGAAAATAATTTTCGTGAAGCAGTTGAAGAAGGTGTTGTAAAAACTATGGCAAAAATGGGAATTTCAACTTTGCAAGGCTATATGGGAGCTCAAATTTTTGAAGCATTGGGATTATCTCAATCTTTCATAGATAAATTTTTTACATGGACTACATCTAGAATTAGTGGAATCGGGCTAGCTGAGATAAACCAAGATTTACTTGCAAACCATTTCAGAGCTTATGCACCAGACAACATTCCATCTAACCTAAAAATGGATCTTGGGGGCTTATATCTATGGCGTTCTACAGGTGAGAGGCATATGTGGAACCCAAACACTATTGCCTTACTCCAAGATGCAGTAAAAAGAAATGACAGAAATACATTTAAAATGTTCGAAGAATCCTCGGATAATGAATTAGAGGAACATGTAACACTTCGTAATATGATTGAGCCTATTTATGGAAATGAAATCCCAATTGAGGAAGTCGAATCTGCAGAAAAAATTGTCGAAAGATTTGCTACAGGAGCAATTTCACTTGGCTCAATTAGTAGAGAAGCTCATGAAACTATGGCGATTGCAACAAATCGTATTAATGCAAGGTCAAATACGGGAGAAGGTGGGGAAGATCCAGAAAGATTCGAGCTAGATTCGAATGGTGACTCAAGATCTAGCGCAGTGAAACAAGTTGCATCTGGAAGATTTGGAGTAACAACAAACTATTTAGTAAATGCCAAGGATCTTCAAATTAAAATGGCTCAGGGAGCAAAACCTGGAGAAGGTGGAGAGCTGCCAGGCAAAAAAATATCTGAATACATAGGTTATATTAGAAAAACAACACCAGGTGTTGAATTAATTTCACCTCCACCTCACCACGATATATATTCAATTGAAGATTTGGCTCAATTAATACATGACCTTAAAAATGTCAATCCTAATTCTAGAGTACATGTGAAGTTAGTTTCTGTAGCAGGAGTTGGAGTAATAGCAGCAGGAGTTGCCAAAGGAAAAGGAGATGTTGTCTTAATATCTGGCGACTCAGGCGGAACTGGTGCTTCACCTCTCAGTTCTATAAGACACGCGGGAGTTCCATGGGAATTAGGACTAGCTGAAACTCAGCAAGTTCTAGTGGCAAATGGTCTAAGGGATCGTATAGTTGTACAAACTGACGGACAAATGAAAACATCTAAAGATGTTATTATTGGTGCATTATTAGGTGCGGAAGAATGGGGAATAGCTACAGGTGCGCTAATATCTATGGGTTGTATCATGCTTAGAAAATGTCACCTTAACACATGCTCTGTGGGTGTTGCTACTCAGGACCCTGAATTAAGAAAAAAATTTACTGGTACCCCAGATGCTGTAATTAACTATTTCATGTTTCTTGCTGAGGAACTTAGGGTACATATGGCAAAAATGGGTTTCAAAACGGTTAATGAAATGATTGGAAGAGTAGACAAGCTAAAAGTTAAAGAAAATATAACTCATTGGAAAGCCAAAAAACTAGATTTATCTCCAATACTTCATAAGCCAGAAATATTACCAAACGATCATGCGTATTGTTGTATTTCTCAAGATCATGGTCTTGAAGAAGCTCTTGATAACAAAATAATTAAAATTGCTATCCCAAAAATTAAAAATAAAAATACTGTAAGTGAAGATATGACCATTACAAACTTAAATAGGACAGTTGGTGCAACTTTAAGTGGGAAAATAACCGAATTATTAGGTAGTAAGACTTTAGAAGAAAATACAATTAATATAAACTTCAGAGGTTCTGCCGGACAAAGCTTTGGAGCATTCCTAGTCAAGGGCATAAACTTTAATTTGCAAGGTGATGCTAATGACTACGTAGGAAAAGGGTTGTCTGGCGGTAGAATAATCATCAAGCCTAGCGATAAATCTACGTTCTTATCGGACAAAAATATTATCATAGGAAATGTCGCCCTTTACGGAGCAACTGGCGGGGAAGCCTACATATCAGGTCTGGCTGGTGAAAGATTTGCTGTTAGAAACTCATCTGCAGTAGCAGTTGTTGAAGGTATTGGAGACCATGGATGTGAATATATGACTGGAGGATGTGTTGTAGTTATTGGTAAAACAGGAAGAAATTTTGGCGCAGGCATGAGTGGAGGTGTAGCATTTATTCTTGACCATGATGAAAGTTTTGAAAATAATTTCGATAAAACTTTTTCAGATATTATAAGAGTTGAAGAGAGCCAAAAAGATATAGATACTTTAAAAAAATTGATTTCTAAACACAAAAATTACACTGGAAGCAAAATAGCTGAAAAAATCTTAAATAATTGGAATTCATACCAATCTAAATTCTTAAAAGTTTTGCCTCGTGAATTTGGAAAAATTATAACTGAAAATAATCGAGAGGAATTTAGCTTAAGTGAGTAAAATACAAGGATTTATTAAACATAAAAGACAAACTCCAGACAGAAGGAATGCCAAGAAAAGAATTTCTGACTGGAAAGAAGTTTATACTAAATGGGATGAAAAAAAATATCAGACTCAGGCTAGCAGGTGTATGGATTGTGGAGTACCTTTCTGTAATAATGGTTGCCCTCTGGGTAACTTAATTCCTGAATTTAATAACCACGTATATAATCAAGACTGGAAAAGTGCTATTGAAACTCTACATGCTACTAATAACTTCCCTGAATTTACGGGTAGAATTTGTCCTGCACCATGTGAAGCTTCATGTACGCTTTCAATAAATTCAGATCCTGTGACAATTGAAATGATAGAAAAAAACATTGCTGAAATGGCCTGGGAATCTGGATGGATAAAACCAGTAATAAATAAAAATAAAACAAATAAAAAAATTGCCGTGGTTGGTTCAGGACCAGCCGGCTTAGCTGCAGCTCAACAACTTTGCCGAGCTGGACATTCTGTAACTGTCTTTGAAAGAAATGAATACATTGGTGGCTTATTATCTATTGGTATACCTGAGTTTAAATTAGAAAAACGTATTGTAGATAGAAGAATAGATCAAATGAAAGAAGAAGGCGTTAAGTTTAAAGTTAATACTAATGTTGGAACCGATATTACCTCAGAAGAGCTTATCAATGACTATGATGCCATATGCCTGTCTGGAGGTTCAACTATTCCACGTGATTTGCCTATAGAAGGCAGAAATCTAAATGGTATACATTTTGCTATGGATTTCTTATCTCAGCAAAACAAAAAGTTAAAAGGTTTGACATTTGATGCTTCAGAAAATATAAATGTTAAGGATAAAAATGTTGTAATTATAGGAGGTGGGGATACTGGAGCAGACTGTTTAGGTACATCTCATAGACAGGGCGCAAAAAATATAGTGCAAATGGAAATTATGCCTAGGCCACCAATCGAGAGAAATGAAAATAATCCATGGCCAAACTGGCCAACTACTTTCAGAACTTCTAGTGCACATGAAGAAGGTGGAGAAAGAGATTATAATGTACTTACAAAAAAATTTCTTGGTGATGAAAATAACAATTTAATTTCTATAGAATGTGTTCGTGTTGAGTGGGTAAAAAATAACGAAACAGGACAAATTGCGATGAAAGAAGTGCCTAATACTAACTTTAGTATAGATGCTGAAAGAGTATTTCTAGCTATGGGATTCTTGCATCCTCAACATGAAGGACTTTTAGAATCTTTAAGCATTGATTACGATCAAAGAGGAAATGTTTCAACTAATAATGACATGATGACTAGCAAAGAAAAAATATTCTCATGCGGAGATATGCAAAGAGGTCAGTCATTAGTTGTTCATGCTATAGCTAGTGGTAGAAGTTGTGCCAGAAATATAGATTTATTTCTGATGGGTAAATCAAACTTGCCATCTGTAGGTAAATACGTAAGACCATCAATTAGTTATTCTTAGTTTTATGACAAAAATAACATTAGCATCTGCACAAATTAACACCACTGTTGGTGATATTAACTCTAATGCAAAAAAAATAATAAATTTTATACAAAAAGCTGAGAAAAAAAAAGTTAACATTATAACTTTCCCTGAATTGACAATAACTGGTTATCCTCCTGAAGACTTAGTTCATTATGATCATTTCGTTGAAGCAAATATCAAAAAAATAAAAGAAATTAGTAAATCAGTAAAAAATATTACTACTGTAATTGGATTTGTGAACAAAATAAAAAATAAACTCTACAACTCAGCAGCGGTTATTCAAAATAAAAAAATTAAATATATTTATAATAAAATTTATTTACCTAATTATGGAGTTTTTGATGAAAAAAGATATTTTTATCCTGGCAATGAAATTCCAATATTCAATATTAATAATATAAATATTGGAGTAAGTATTTGTGAAGATATTTGGGAAGATGGTGGGCTTGTAGCTATTCAGGCAAGAAGGGGTGCGCAAATAATAATAAATATTAATTCATCGCCTTATGAGTATGATAAGTATGCAAAAAGAGTAAATCTAATTAAAAATATTTCTAATAAAAACAAAGTTCACGTTTTATATACTAATCAGGTGGGAGGTCAAGATGAGTTAGTTTTTGATGGTGGTAGCTTGCTAACTGATGATAAAGGAGAAATTATTTCATCTAGTGAAAGATTCAAAGAAAACCTAATGATTACAACTCTTGAAATTAAGAATAAACAAAAAGAAAAAAAAGAAAAAAAAGAAAAATATATAACTAAAAATATAAAATTGAATCGTTTTGAGAACTCTAATCAAAATATTTTACCAAAAGTCCCTAATTTTTCAAAAATTGATAGTATTTACAGAGCAATTATTCTGGGAACAAGAGACTATGTAATTAAAAATAATTTTTCTCGAGTTTTAGTAGCAGTATCTGGAGGGATTGATTCGGCTTTAGTTGCAGCTATTGCTGCTGATGCTATAGGGCCTAAAAATGTTCTTGCTGTTTCCCTACCATCTAAATACTCATCAGATAATAGTTATAAAGACGCAAGTATATTATGTGAAAATCTAGGATTAGAATTGATCAAGATACCAATAAAAAATATTCATAAATCTTTTGATAGCTCTCTTGAAAAATTATTCGAAAAATCAAAACCAGGTTTAGCAGAGGAAAATATTCAGTCTAGAATAAGAGGCAATATAATGATGGCTCTAGCTAATAAATTTAATTTTTTGCTATTAGCAACAGGAAATAAGTCTGAGATGGCAACAGGCTATGGTACTTTGTATGGTGATATGGCTGGAGCATTCAGTTGCATTAAGGATGTTTCAAAAACTATGGTTTATGAAATATGTGAGCATATAAATAAAATTAATTCCTATGAAACTATTCCTGTAAATATTATTAATAAACCACCAACTGCTGAACTTAGGCCCAATCAATTAGATTCTGATAGTTTACCTCCTTACGATAAGCTTGATCTAATAATTAAGCTATATGTTGAAAAAAAATTTTCTCCAGACAAAATAGCAAGAGAATTTAAGAAAAAATTTGGCTATATGAATAAAAAATTAATTATTGAAAATATAAATCTTATTGACAGAAATGAATATAAAAGGAGACAAAGTCCCCCAGGAATAAAAATTTCTAACTTAGCGCTTGGTAAAGATCGAAGATTACCAATATCTTCAGGATGGAAAAATACATAAAATTTCTTAACATTTTTTGGCATCTTTTAATTTATAATATAACTATGAAAGAAAAAATAATTATTAAAAATGTATCAATAATAATAATTTTACTTATGAGTTTAGGATTATTAGTATCTTGTTATTCTAATGAGATTTTATCTGATTCCGAAGAAAATATATTAGAAGAAAATATATTAGAAGAAAATATATTAGAAGAAAATATATTAGAAGAAAATAATGATAATGAAATTCCAATTTTAGATGAATATTTTTCAGAAATCTTTGAAGGTACAATTAATTCTGTTGTATACATAAAAACAGATAATCAAATGGGGTCAGGAAGCGGTTCAGGTTTTGTATGGGATGAATCAGGTCACATAATTACAAATTTTCATGTTATAAATAATGCTGAAAAAATCGTTATAAAATTTTACAACGGAATGGAATATGAAGCTGCTATTGTTGGATCAGATCCCCCTTCAGATATTGCGGTATTGAAAATTGATGATCTTGAACATAAAATAGAACCTTTAATTTTTGGGAAATCTCACAAAGTAAAGCCTGGGCAAACTGCAATAGCGTTAGGAAATCCATTCGGCGAACAATTTACTATAACAACTGGGATAATTAGCGGTGTTGGCAGAACAAAATTAAGTGGGTTTTCTACATATAGTATTCCTGCAGTATTACAAACAGATGCTGCAATTAATCCTGGTAATTCAGGCGGACCGCTACTTGATAAATCAGGAAAAATAATTGGCATGAATACTCAAATAATCAGTGAATCTGGCTCTTTTTCAGGTGTTGGATTTGCAGTACCAAGTGATTTAATTGAAAAAGTTGTAAAATCAATAATTATTTATGGAAAACATGATTATCCATTACTAGGAATTTCTGGAACAGATTTAAATGTAGATATTAGGCAAGGTACCGGAGTAGATAGATCTATTACTGGAGCTTACATTACTGACATTGAAGTTGATGGACCCAGTGATGAAGCAGGATTATTACATGATACCGGTAGTTTTAATAATGAAAGTTGGGACGGGGATATAATAACCTCAGTAAATGAAGAAAAAATAAACTCTATGGATGATTTGGTAGGTTATTTAGCTTTATACACTTCTCCAGGAGAAAAAATTAAACTTGGCATTATAAGAAATAAAAGCAATATTACCCTAGAAGTAGTATTAGGAAAAAGATAATAATAAACATATAAACTCACTAAAGACTGTTTGACATATGTATTTTGAATAATAGAACAAATGTGCTAATATTTAAAATATAAAATTTTTATTTACTATAAAGGAAGTCAAATGGCCACAAAAAAATTAGATATTTTAAAACCAATGAATGAAAAAGAAAAAGATAACACACTAGAAATAGCGCTTGCTCAAATTGAAAAATCTTTCGGAAAAGGCGCAGTTATGCGTTTAGGAGACCAAGGTACATCTGAGCAGATAAAATCAATCTCTACAGGTTCATTAACACTGGATACTGCATTGGGTATTGGGGGGCTACCTAGGGGGAGAATAATAGAAATATTCGGAGCTGAATCTGCTGGTAAGTCAACATTGGCTATGTCTGCAGTAGCTGAGGCTCAACAAAAGGGTGGTCAAGCTGCATTTATAGATATAGAACATGCGATGGATCCTAATTACGCAAAAAAAATTGGAGTAGACACGGACAAACTACTAATCTCACAGCCAGATTCTGCAGAACAAGCACTAGAAATCACAGAGTATCTCATCAGGAGTGGAGCATTAGATATTATAGTTGTTGATAGTGTAGCTGCTCTTGTACCAAATGCTGAGATTGAGGGGAACATGGGAGATATGCAAGTTGGATTGCAGGCCAGGTTAATGTCAAAAGCACTTAGAAAACTAACATCTATAATTCATAAAACAGATACTGTATGCATATTTATCAACCAACTAAGAGAAAAAGTAGGAGTGATTTTTGGAAATCCAGAAACTACTCCTGGAGGAAGAGCATTGAAATTTTATAGTTCGGTAAGAATAGATCTAAGAAAAACTGAAGCAATAAAAGTAGGTACTGAAATAATCGGAAATAGAGTAAGGGCAAGAGTAGTAAAAAATAAAGTTGCAGCACCTTTCAAAAAAGCTGAAATGGAAATTTTGTACGATTCAGGAATAAGTAAAGAAGGAAGTATACTTGACATCGGTACTGAAAGAAATCTAATAAAGAAAAGTGGTGCTTTTTACTCTTATAATGAGACTAGGTTAGGGCAAGGTAGAGAAGCTGCGCGAATTTTTTTGAGAGACAATACAGATATCAGAAAAGAAATTGAAGAAACAATTCGAAATTCTGAAGAATCCTAAAAAATATAGATAAAGTAATGGAATTAATTGTAGAATGAAATAATCATAATTTATGTAATATTAATTCTTGGTGAATAATTGACCATATCAATAATAATTATTTTGACTGGGCTTATAGGTAGCGCATTTATAAGTGCTACAGAAGCAGCAATTTTAGACTCAAATAGATACAAGATAGAAAATCTTCTTGAAGAAGGAGATTCAAGGGCTAAATCTGTAATAAAAATTCTTAACAATTACGAACAATTTTTTGGAACAATTTTGCTACTAGGAAATATGTTTAATGTTGTTGTGGCATCAGTTGGTACTACACTTGCAATCTCTACAATAGGAGGAGGAAACCCTACAATCACCTCGACTATTGTAGCAACAGTTATAAGTACTATTCTTATCGTAATAATAGGTGAACTTACTCCAAAAACACTGGCTGTATTGTCATCTGAATCTATAGCCTTGAGGAATGCTAGAGTAGTTAATATACTTATAAATATTACATGGCCATTAGTATTTATTTTTACCTTATTTCCAAAAATCATAATTAATATTCTTGGTGGTAAAGATACTCTTACGAAACCTATAGTTACAGAATCAGAACTTAGAACTCTCATTGATTTGGGAGAAGCTGAAGGAACAGTAGAGGAATCTAAAGGAGAAATGTTAGACAATATATTTAAGTTTAGTGAGATGGAAGTCCGCGACTTAATGACTCCAAGGACAGAAATAATTTGGATTAAGACAAATACAAATTTTAGCGAATTCATGAATATATATAATAGTAATCCTCATACAAGATTTCCAGTATTTGAAGATGACCAAGATAACGTAGTAGGTATATTGTCAGTTAAAGATATTATAGGAAAGATACCTAGGAAGTCTTCTCCTGCAGAACAAATTGTAACAAAATTAATGAGAAAAACTTATTTTATTCCTGAAACCAAACAATTAGATGATTTATTCGAAGAAATGCAAAAATTCGGGCACAAAATAGCTCTTGTAATTGATGAGTTCGGAGGTATTTCAGGTTTAATTACTCAAAGTAAGTTGGTAGAAAAAATTGTAGGAAAATCTAGTGAAGAAGGGGAAAGAATAGAAAAAAACTATATATCAATAAATGAAAACACATTTGTTGTAGACGGTAGTATAAATATAGATGATATTAATGATGAGCTAGAATTAGAAATTCCTGAGGGAGATTATGAAACTTTAGCTGGATTTTTTCTAGATAATGCTCAAATAATACCTACGCTTGGTGCAAAAATTAATTTCAATAATCTTAGAATGGAAATAAATGAAATGGATGATTCAAAGATTACTAGTATTAGAATCACAAAAGTTTCCGAAGCAAAAATTAGTTCCACAAAAATTGATTAAATATGAATGATAATTCAATTTTTTTTAAAATATTTTCAGAAAGCCTAAAGGAAAATATTCACGAGATTGGAGAAAATATTTTAGTAGGTTTTTCTGGCGGACCAGACTCTACAGCTTTATTGTTAGGATTGAAAAATTTCTTTACGCATGGTACTAAAAAAATTTTTGCATTACATCTCAATCATTCAATAGAGAAAAATGCTGATTTATTTGAAGAAAAATCTAGAGAAATATGTAAAAAACTATCTTTGGAATTTATATCTCTTAAAATCGATATCCCAGAAATTGCAAAAAAAGAAAAAATTTCAATCGAGCTAGCGGGAAGAAATGAAAGATATAATTTTTTTTCATATATGGCAAAAAAATTAAATTCAAATATAGTATTTGTTGGACATACAATGGACGATCAAGCAGAAACTGTAATTCATAATTCTATTAGAGGGTCTGGAATTCTTGGAATATCTGGTATGAAAAAAATTTCAAAAAATAATTCAATAAAAATTTTTAGACCAATGTTAGGTATTAGAAAATTTCAATGCATTAATTATTGTGATATTAATAATATAAATCCTATAATTGATTTCTCTAATCGAAAAAAAATTTATACAAGAAACAAGATTAGATTAGATGTAGTTCCTGAACTTATGAAAATTTCAAATAAGAGCATTGAAAATATTTTCAAACTAACAAAAAATTTAGAATCTGAAATAAAAATATTAGACTGGGTTACAGAAAAATTTTATAAAAAAATTATCACCACAAAAAAAAATATCTTTAAGAGAGATATACTATATTCCTTACCTATTGATCTCACTGCAAAAATCATAATGAAAATTTGGTCAGAAAACTATTCTCATAAAGGTAGTTTAGGAAATAGACATATAAAAAAAATATCAAACTTATTATATGGAAATAGCGGGAAAAAAATAAATTTACCTGGAAAAATTATTCTTTATATAGATAAGGATAAATTTGTATTTTCAGATGAATTCAATATTTTAAAAAAAGAAGAAATAACTAGCAATAAATTTACTAAATTTAAATATCCTAAGCTAAAAAAAATGAGTATCATGAATTTTCCAAATATTAACTACTCTTTGAGTGCAGAAATTAAAAAATATCCTAATATATTTCCTAACTATGACCAGATGGCAATATATGTGTCTACTGATATTTCATTAAATTTAATTAAATTAAGAACGATTGCAGAAAATGATGTTTTTAGACCTCTAGGAATGGACAAAGAAGTAAATGCATATAATTTTTTAAGGAGCCAAAACTTACCAAAGCGACACAGACAAAAAACAATAGTATTAGAAAATGAAAACGGGATTTTATGGATAATTGGCCTAAGGATTGCGGAGTGGGCAAAAGTTAATAATTCGGATTCTCACGCAATAAAACTAATCTTAAGTAAATTAAAATAACCTAATTAACTTATTGTTATTTGTAAGTCCAGGTAGTCTACCTCTTTTTGAAATAGGTATAAAATTTTCTATGATTTGATCAACATCATCTACATTACTAAAATCAGATTTCAATTTGTCAGATTGTATTGCTTTTATATCTGCGGTGAATGATAAAGGGCTTGCAGATGCGATAAAATTCCCTACTCCAAAGCCAATAACAGGTGCATTACTTTCTACAAATTCAGCTATTCTTTCTGGATTTAAACCTCCACTAACATATATATCAACATTATCAAATCCTTCATTTCTTAATCTCGATTGAATTTCGAAAACCATACTTGGTGTAACACCACCTCGTTCCTTAGGTGTATCAAGTCTAATTCCTCTTAATTTTCTCTTAAGTGATCTAGCTATCTCTACTGATTCTTGAGCTTCATCTCTAAAAGTATCAACAAGTGCCACTCTAGGGACATCTGCAGCCATATGTTTATCAAAAGCTAAAACAGCTCTCAATGTATCCCCAAACAATAGAATCATAGAATGTGGCATTGTCCCAGATGGAGTTCCTCCATGTAAATCTGAGCCGACTGCAGTAGAAGTTGCTGCGCAACCACCTATTCTAGCTGAATAATCCATTATGCCAACAACTTGAGGATGTATATTTCTAGCACCCATACAAACAACTGGAATATCCTTAGCAGCCTTAACACATTCTTTAGATGCAGTTGCCCAACCTGAAGATGATGACAGAGCACCTAATATTGCTGTTTCATATAAACCAAAAGAGGCATATGGCCCAACTATCCTTACTACTACTTCTCCTTTTTTTATATCGCTACCTTCTTGGACAGACCAAAGCCCTCTAGTATTTTTTGGTAAAGAAAATAACCAATCTCTTAGCCAAGTTTGTATTTCAGTAACTCCACATAAAACTCCATCAGATTCAGAAGCAATTTCTATGGCAACTAAGGGGTTTATACCTTCATTCCTCAAAATTGTCATTGATCTAGTTAATTCGTTATCAGCTGTAGCACCTGTAACTACAGAATTATATGTTACAAAAGGTGATTGAAATTTATCTTGATCATTTAATGATGTCATACTTATATTTTATTTATAAAACGTTACCTGAGATTTTTCTAAAAATTAAATCTTACTCTAAGTAGGCCTTTAATATCTTTCCATGCTGTAGAAATTACTTTTACCCTGGTGTCTGGATCATCTTTCCATATCACTGGTATCTCTGAAATTCTATACCTATGCTTTTTTGATAACAATAATAATTCGGTATCAAAAAACCATTCATTATCTTTTATTTGAGGCAAAAGGTTTTTCTTTACATTTTTAGAGATAGCCTTAAATCCACACTGAGCATCTTTAAAACCAGGAAATGGGAATATTATATGTATTAATAGGTTATATGCTCTAGAAGTAAATTCTCGCTTGAGAGTTCTACCAATTACTTTTGATTTTTTGTGGAGCCTAGAACCTATTGCGACATCATAATTTTTTTTCGTAATTGCATCTGCTAACGATATAGTAAATTCAAGACTAGTAGATAAATCTACATCCATATACATACTAACATCAGCTTTTGATGAAAGCCAAGCTTTTTTCAGAGCTCTTCCTCTACCTCGCTTAGATAAAGAAATCAGAGAAATATTTTTATATTTTTGAGAGTATGAATTAGCTATTTTATTGGTTGAGTCTACAGAACCATTATCAGCGATGATTATACTCCAATTATATTGTGTGTGAGTTTTTATATATTTTAATATTTTTTTTAAACAAATGGGTAGAGACTTTTCTTCATTTAAAACAGGTATAACTATATCTATACTTTTCTTACTCATAACAAAACTAATGTAGAAAATGCCTAGTATTAGTAAACATCATAACTAACCCTAGTTTATCAGCACATTCTATAACTTTCTTATCATTAATAGAACCTCCAGGCTGGATAACTATAGAAGCACCATACCTGTGGGCTAATTCTATACCATCTGGAAAAGGGAAAAAGGCATCACTGGCCATCACATAGTTTTTATCCTTATTATTTAGATTTTTACCTGCAAGATAAACACTTATAGCCCTGTTTGGTTGACCGGCTCCCATTCCCTTAATCATTTGATCTTTAGCAAATACTATTGCATTTGAATGAATATATTTACATGCCTTCCAAGCAAATTCCATATCAATAATATTTTTTTTTGAAGGCCTTTCTTTAGTTACACATTTCCAGTCTTCAAATTTATCAATTTTTTTATCTTTTTCCTGAACAATGATACCACCAGATATATTCTTAATTTGCAAAATATGCTTATTTGTACTTGAGACTTCAAGTATCCTTGTACGTTTTCTTTGCTTTAATAGCTGTAACGCAGAATCTTCATATCCCGGAGCTACAATTACGTCATATAGTATGTCTTTCATTGCTAAGGCAGTATCGTAAGTTACATTAGAGTTAAAACCTACAATTCCACCAAAGGCTGATATTTTATCACCAGAAAAAGCATTCAAATAAGCTTGGGTTTGATTTTTGTTAGTAGATAATCCACATGGATTTGCATGTTTAATTATAGAGACACAATGATTGGAGTATTGATTAACAATTTCCCATGCAGCATCAGCATCAAAATAATTAAGATATGACATATCCAATCCATGAAGGAGTTTTGAGTTAACTACTCCATGATTTTCATTAATGTTAGAGTATATTGCTGATTTCTGGTGAGGATTTTCACCATATCTTGTAGAGGATATTTTTTTCCATGTCATTGACAGTTCATTAGGAAAACTTAATTCTTCTTTATCAAGAAAATTTGATATATTTGCATCATATGCGGCAGTATGTTGAAACGCCTTTGAAGCTAGATGTTTTCTATAATCTAAAGAAATACTTTTGTTTCTTATCTGCTTAACAACTTCTTCATAATCTAAAGGGTCAACCACAATAAGAACATCTTCAAAATTTTTTGCAGCAGCTCTAGTCATAGCTGGTCCCCCTATATCTATATTCTCCAATGCTTTGTTAATATCGATGTCCTTGTTAGAGATTGTTTTATTAAATGGGTATAAATTATTTATTACAATATCAATTTTTTTTATGGCATATTTATTAATTTCATTTATATGATTTGGATCAGAATTTTTGGCTAAAAGACCTCCGTGTATAAAAGGATTTAATGTCTTAACTCTACCGTCTAATATCTCCGGAAAACCTGTGACCGTACTCACATCTATAACTTCTACTCCTAATTCTCTAAGATGATTTGCTGTACCTCCAGTACTAATAATTTCAATATCTAGATCCATAAATTCTTCAGCTAAAAATTTAAGATTATATTTATCGGAAACAGAAATTAAAGCTCTCAAATTACCCTCCTTGTCGTTCTACAAACCAATTAATTTTACATTGTTTTTTTCATTGAAATTTTCTACTAGTTTCCCAATTAAAATTGAATCAGGTAACTGCTTCTTTATCTCATCAAATTTATCTGGATTAATAATAACCGCCATACCAATTCCCATATTAAAGACTCTATACATTTCATCCAGATCAACGTTACCTTGGTCTTGAATAAAGTCGTATATTGGCGGGGTTTTCCAACTACTTAATTCTATTTCAGCTGATAAATTTTCGTCTATTGACCTTGGTATATTTTTAAAGAATCCGCCCCCGGTTATATGAGAAAGTCCATTGATTTTTTTTAATATCGGAGATAGATCACTCAAATAGCTTTTGTGTGGGAGTAAAAGTATTTCTCCTAATTTTTGATATGTGTTTGGAACTAACTCATTTAAATTATCAGGGTTATTCTCTGTATCAAAAATATTTCTTACTAAAGAATATCCATTAGTATGCAACCCATTTGAAGGTAATCCTAAAATCAAGTCTCCTGCTTTTGTTTTCGAAGGTGATAAATAATTTACTTTTTTTACTTTTCCAACAATAAAACCAACTAGATCATAATCTTCATTATTGTATGTATCTGGCATTGAGGCTGTTTCTCCACCTAAAAGAACACAATTAGCCTGTTTACAAGCATATGAAATACCTTTCACTATCTCTTGGACTTTATCTGCGTCAAATCCATTAGCTCCTATATAATCTAAAAAAAATAAAGGTCTGGCTCCCGCAGGCAAAATATCATTAATACAATGATTTACTATACTTTCTCCAACAGTAAAATGACTATTTAATAAATTAGCAATTCTTAGTTTAGTTCCAACTCCGTCAGTACTTGATACTAAATAATCGTCCCCAGAATCATCATGATTAAACACTCCACCAAAAGCTCCCGGCCCAGAAATTACATTTTGATTAAAAGAAGATTCAGCAATATCTTTGATTGATTCTTTTAAAATTTTAGCTTTAACTAAGTCGACTCCTGATTCCAAATATGTTTTTGAATCTTTTTTACTTTTCATATTTTTATTTCTTTTTCTAAGGTGAGTTTATCCATTTCGAGTTGTACTGGTATGGGATATTTACCTGTAAAACAACCTTTACAATATTCAGATTTTTTAGATTTTGTTGCCTTCTCTAAGCCTTCAACAGATAGATATGCTAAGCTATCTGCTTGAATCAAGTCTCTTATCTCATCAATAGTTTTGTTTGCAGCAATTAGTTGACTTAGAGTTGCCATATCTACTCCAAAATGACATGTAGATTTTATAGGAGGGGAAGCAACTCTAACATGTATTTCTTTTGCCCCAGCCTTTCTTAACATTGCAATAACCTTCTTAATTGTAGTACTTCTAACTATCGAATCATCAACAACAATTAAGCGCTTACCTTGAATAATTTCTTTCATAGGATTAAATTTATTAGCAACATTAGTATCTCTAGAGTTTTGATCAGGATTTATGAAAGTTCTCCCAACGTATCTGTTTCTAATAATTGCATCAGAATAGGGAATTTTAGATTCTGCAGCTAAGCCTGCAGCGTGGGGTGTAGAAGAATCTGGAATCCCTACAACAATATCAGCCTCCACCGGATGTTCTTTGAATAATTGAGAACCTAACCTAAATCTAGTTTCATAAGCAAGTTCACCGTTTAGTATAGAATCGGGTCGGGCAAAATAAATATGTTCAAAAACACACATTTTATGATTTTTACTTGAACCATTCCATATTTTTGACTTTATTCCGTCAGAGTTTATAACTAAAGTCTCTCCATTTTCAATCTCTCTTATAAATTCGGCTCCCAAATTATCAAGAGCTGAACTTTCTGAAGCTACAACCCATCCATCTTCAAGTTTTCCTAAACATAATGGTCTAATACCCAGTGGGTCTCTAATTGCGATAAGTTCATTATCATTCATAACTACTAAGGAATAAGCACCCTTTAGTCTCCTCATAACGTAAGATGATATTTCAAACCAGTTTTTTCCAGGGGCATTTGCAAACATCTCTAGGATTACTTCGGTATCTGATGACCTTTCGAAAGTAGAGCCAAATTCTATAGCCAGTTCTTCTCTTAATTCAGAGGCGTTTATAACATTTCCATTATGCCCTATAGCTATTTCCCCTCTTAACCCTGAGGTTACTAATGGTTGAGCATTATTTTTTTTACTTCCTCCCATTGTTGAGTATCTGGTATGACCAATACCAATACCTCCTTGTAGTTTAGAGATATTTTCTTCATTAAATACTTGAGAAACTAGCCCCATATTTGCTTCCAAACTAATACCAAAGCCTGAAGAAGTAGCTATTCCAGCACTTTCTTGTCCTCTATGTTGTAAAGAAAATAAACCAAAAAACAAGTCCTTAGCAACATTTTTTTTAGGATTGTATACTCCAACAATACCACATTCTTCATGAGGTTTATCTGGTCTATTGAAATAATTTATTTTTGTCAATTTGATTTATGATTAGAGAAAAAATTTATACACACTGTCACTCTAACTTTGAAATGAATTTTGGTCAAGAAAATATATAAAGAATAATTAATATTTTTTCAAATAAATTAAAAACTCCGTATTAATATTATGTTTATCGTAATTATACTTTGAAATATTCAATACTCTGAGTTTATTATTTATTGCCCAAAAAATAAATCTACCAATAACTGATGAATAAACTGAAGTATCTTTTACTACACCTCCTTTTGGCACCAAATTTTTATTAGCTTCAAATTGTGGTTTTAATAATACTATTAATCCTGCATTTTTTTTTAGGAGAATTAAATTTTTCTTTAGAACAGTACTCAAGGAGGTAAATGATACATCTGCTACCAAAAATTCAAAAGATTCTGATATGTTTATTCCAAAAGCTGCATTAGTTTTTTCTAAACTTATTACTCTTTTGTCATTCTTTAGATTATTATGTAATTGTCCTCTTCCTACATCAACAGAATAAACTTTTTTTGCACCATTTTTAATCAAGCAATCAGTAAAACCACCAGTTGAAGACCCAATATCTAAGCATGTAAGATTACCTACATCTATTTTAAATTTTTCTAAAGCAAATTTAAGCTTATAACCTCCCTTTGAAACGAAGTCTGGGGAATCAAGGATTTTCAAATCAATATTCTTATCAACTAATAATCCAGGTGTAGGAGAAATTTTTCTATTATTTAAAATTACTTTCCCAGATAGAATTAATGCTTCAGCTTGTCTTAGATCTTTTACTATGTTTTTCTGTAGTAAAAGGTCATTAAGTTTAAGTTTTTCTTTTTTTGCCATTGTAATTACAAAACATTTTATACCATAATCTGATTTTATTATTGTAAACTCTATATAGTAATGAAAAAAATTAAGCAAATATTAATTACCTCTCGACCACAGCAGATTACTAAAAATTTTCTTGTTTTAGTTCCGCTTTTCTTCACTATAAATATTTGGTTTAACCAAGAAGATATTTCTGGGATGATGGCAATAATTTTGAAATCGCTATTTGCTTTTTTAATATCTATACTTATGTCTTCAGCAATATATTATATTAATGACTTGCTAGACATAAATCAGGACAAAAATCATCCTAGAAAGAAAAATAGGCCCATTGCAAAAGGTGATATTTCAATTAATTTAGCTATAGTTATAGCTTCAATACTAATTGCTTCTAGTCTAATTTTTTCTACTATTATTTCTTATCAGATGTTCTTAGCCACTTTTATATATTTAATACTAAATATACTTTATAGCTTATATCTTAAGAATTTAGCGATAGTTGATATCTTATGCATTTCAGCAAGTTTTGTAATAAGAGCTATTATGGGATCGATTGCAATTGACCATTCTCTAATTATAATTAATGAAAATCCGGTAGAATTAGACCTTACTATTTCACCATGGCTTTATGTGGTTACTGGGCTCGGTTCATTAATGTTAGCTATCGGCAAACGAAGGTCCGAAATAAAAAATTTAAAGCAACCTATTAATTACAAACAAAGATTAGTGTTAAGTAAATATTCAATACCATTTCTCGAAAGTATTTTAAATGTTGTTTCCTCAGCAACTCTTATTTGTTACACTCTATACTCATTTAATTCTGAATCAAATTCTAATGTACCTGAAAATAACTCTATGATGATAACAATTCCTTTTGTTGCTTTCGGAATATTACGATATATCTACTTAATTCACCATGACAATAAAGGAGAAACCCCAGAAAAAATTTTAATATCTGATTTTCCTACAATTATTAATATAATTTTATGGATAATAGCTGGGTCTACTATACTTATGCTTGGAAGAATTTGATTAATGGATAACTTTATTAATCACTATTCATTAATTATTTTTACACCAATAATAGCTCTAATTTTACTTTTAATTTTTTTCAAAATATCAAAGAATAAATTTATCTCTTTTATATTATTATTTATAACTATTTTTGGGGTAATTATACTTATTAATTCTTTTTCTCCAAAAGAATCAGACAAAAATATAAATTCAAACGAAATATTAAGTGCTAATAAAGTGAAGTTCGTTCAAGTATACTCACAAACATGTTTAGGTTGCATAATTAATGAACCAATAATAAGAGATTTAGAAGTTGACATAAATAATGAATTTAGTTTAGATGTCGTAATGATTAGGCTTAATGTAAGTGATAAAAAAAATTTCGATATAATTAAAAACTTAAATGCTTTCACTACTCCGAGCTATATAATTCTATCGGATAAAAATATAGTAATATGGAAGCAGTCTGGGGGTTTACTTAATAAAAACCATGTAGTTGATGAAATTAAAAATCATATAGTATCAAGTAAGCGATAAATTTCTGAATTCCTTAAGTTGAAATTTAAGCCATCATACTTAATAGAAATCGCTGAGCAAGCATTGGCAAAATATGCCGATTCCAAAGAATTTTTTCCTTGTGAGATTGCTATAGTGAAAGAAGCGGCCCAAACATCTCCAGCACCGTTAAGATCTTTATGACCTATTTCAAATGCAGGTACTGTGAAATTTTCATTACCTGAAATAATCTGAACTCCATCATGTCCTTTAGTTATACAAAGATAGCTAGATTTTTTCTTAAGAGTTGATATTTTGACATTTGTTGATTTTAGCTCATCTTTTGAAATGACTATTATGTCCCATTTACCATCATGAATTTTTCTAATATTATTTTTCAGATAAATATTACCATTTTTATTTTTTTCTCTAAACCAACCTGAAGGAACTAAACAAGAAATTTTATGATCAATCCAATCAGAACAATCAGTAGGAATTTCATCAAATAATGGTGCTACAAAAAGAATCTTTGAAAATACACTTTCTGGTAAGTCTTTTTTTTTAATGCGTGTACTGAAATCAAATAATTTTTGTTGACGAATTTGCCCAGAAAAAAAATTATGAAATATCGGAATTTCAGATTTATTTCTTGTTAAAATATCTACTTTACCAAGATTTTTTTCAAGTGGGTAATCTTTATGGATGGAAGTAATAATTCCTGTTTGAAGTCCTAAATTAATAGAAGTTTTTGCCGAGTAAGCTACAGCCCCACCAGGAACAAGTTTGTTGTTGACAATTTTGTCATATTGATTTCTATCATACGAAAGGCTTCCAATAGAAACAAAATCATATAAAGATGTTTTTTTCATACATTAAAAAACTATTTTGGTCTAATAACGACAAATCTATCTCTACCCTTGCCTTCAGATTCTGTAATTATTCTAGGATTCTTAGAAAGACTTACATGTATAATTCTTCTATCAACTGGCGACATTGGCTCCAAAGTCCTTTCTTCTCCAGTATCTTCCACTTCTTTTGCGGTATTTCTCGCTATATTTCTAAGTGTTCTTACTCTTCTTCTTCTATAGTCCTCTATATCAATCTGTATATTTGATTTTCTACCTAACTGTCTACTTGTAATCATTCTAACTAAAAATTGAATTGATTGAAGTGTCTCCCCCCTTTTACCTATCAGAAGAGCTGAATCTTCACCTTCTATTTCAAATGAAATTTTTGAATTATTTGAATCTTCACGAATATATGTATCCGCCACAACACCTATTGAACTCAAAAAATAATCTAATAATTCTGATGATAATTTTTCAACTTCTTCATTATTTTCAGAGTCTTCAACAATGCTTGATTGCTCCTCATTTTTATTAATATTTTTTTTCGCTTTTGGTTTTTTAGATTCAGATTTTTTTTCTTTTTTATCTTTTTTATCTACTGAAGCTTTCTTTTTTGATTTTATTTTTTTTTCAGCATTTAAAAGTGTTACTGATATCTCTGCCGGTTCGCCACCAAAACCCATAATTCCAGATCTACCAGGATTATCTACCTTTATGTCTATTTCTTCTAGCTCTACGCCCATCTCTTTTAGAGCGATTTCTGTTGCTTCGTCTACTGTTTTTCCCGAGAATTTCTTCATCTTCGTCATTACTGCTTTCCTCCTTGTTATTGTTTTTTTGATTTGGATTAGATTCCGTTTCTAAAAGTTGCCTTCTTTCCAAACGTGTCTTTTCTGTCCCAAGATATAACTTTCCAAAAAGTTCTATCGGCTGTTTACCGCTTGCATAATACTGAATTATTACACCTACAATATTTGAAAATAAAATATAAACCCCTAAACCTGCGGGAAATTGCCATGTAAAAACACCAAACATGATAGGCATCATCCATAGCATCATCTGGTTTGTTTGTCTTTGTCGAGGGTCTGTTGTAGGATTAGTTGTCATTTTTTGCTGTACAAACATTGATACCCCTACCAATATAGGCAATAAATAATTCCATGGAAAATATGCACTAGAAACTAAATCAACTAATAAAATTCCAATAAATTCGCTATCAAAAGGTACTACTGAAATAGCTGGGTTCCAAGAGTAAAACAGTGTAGATAATTTAGCCATCCCTTCAGGTGTTGATGGCATGGTTTGAATTATTGCTCGATATAAACCAATCCATAAAGGCATCTGAATTATCATAGGACCAAGACAACCAATAGGACTTACTCCTGCTTCCTTGTAAAGCCCCATAGTTTCAGATGACATTTTTCTTCTTGCGTCACCAGATTTACCTTTATATTTTTCCTGTATAGCCTTCATTTTTGGCTGGATTGATTGAAGTTTTTTCATCTGACTTGTTTGTCTAATAGTTAGAGGAATCATGAGTATCCGAATAAAAATTGTAAAGACAATTATACTAAGACCGAAATTTGAAAATAATAAGTAATATAGTGCAGCCAAACTATTAATCATTGGTCTCATTATTATCTCTAACCACAATGTTCCTAAAAATTCCATCTAAAATATCCTAAAATAATTACTAACCATCACAGAAACCTCCTGAATCTAGATCAATGCATCCTTCAATATTGGTAGAAATCGTGGAAAACCACTTAAATTCATTACTATTTGTCTGCAAGTAAATTCTATCCTCATAAAAAATAGGACTTGAAACTACAGAATCTTCTGTAATAAACATACCTAACTCCCTACCATCTAAAACAGAGATAATGTATACATTTTTTTCTGAAGAAGGAATAGCAAGAGACCTTTCTGTTACGGTTCCTCTACTTCTATCAAAAAGAACTGGACTAGAAACTATTTGCCCTTCAGGTATTTTAGTTTTCCAGTTTGTTTTAGCGGTATTAACATCTAAGGAATAAATCTCTCCTGCTAAAGAAAAAACGAATAAATTCTCATCTTCAATCATTACAGGAGTACCTATCCAAGAGTCTAGTTCTTTTTCCCACTCTCCCAATAATGGATTAAGTGTAGAAAAATTACTTCTATTATTATTAGTGATATTGCCCACACTAAGTTTATAAAGCGTATTTGAAAAATCTCCAAAATAAATATAATTGTCCTTTATATAGAGTGAACTGTATATTGCACCTTTTGATTCAAAAACCCACAGAACTCTATCTTCAGGATTTACAAATTCAATGTCACTTGATAAATCTATTGCATACAAATGCCCTGACATTGTCGGAACATAGGCAATATACTCATTTATAAGCACGCCACCCCATGATGCTCCTTTTAGAGGGAGTCTCCAAGATTCAACTAAATAATTATCATCTAAAATAAATTCAATAAAATACCCTTCTTTCGAATTATTTGTATCTGATATTAATGAAGTAGAAACATAAATTTTATCATCATCTTTACTAGCTATAGGACCAATTAATTTTGTTTTTATTTGATATCCTTCTTCTCCCCATAGTAATAAACCAGATTCTTTATTAATTTTATAAATTTGACCCTCACAATCATCTCCTCGACATGTGTAAGCCGTTCCTATAAGGTCATTTTTTACAGATATTGGACTTGAGTAAGTAGAACCAACACTATTATTATTTTTATATCCCCAGTTTCTATCTATGGTGTTTGAGTTTGTATCAAATTGAACAAATTCACCTGTTTTTGTAGGTATGATTATTTTTTCATCAGATATTACTGGATCTGCCCATCCACCCTGAGGAGAAAGATCATTCATACAACCTGAGAAAATTATCAAAAATAGTATAATTACAGAAATAGATAAATTTTTCTTAAGTTTCATTTAATTTTTCTCTTGAATCTTTACTGGATCAAATATAATTTTTTTTGATGGGCGACATTTAGCTATTCTTAGTATAGTCATGTATATTCCCTTAATAATTCCATATTCGCTTAAAGCTTCATATGAATACTCTGAGCATGTTGGATAGTACCTGCATTGGCTTGGTAAATATGGAGAGACTGAAAGCTTATAAAACTTCCAAACTAATTTTATTATTCTATTTTTCATTTAAGTCTTTGGAATTTAAATTACACCCAGGAATAATAGATAAAGTTAGTAAAGAATCTAAAAAAATTTTTCTAAATGATTGAAAGTTCGTTTTTACTGATTCTTTTTTTGGTATAACTACTATATCCCAGCCTTTATTAATATTATTAATACTTATAAATAAGTTTCTTACTCTTCTTTTAACTAAATTTCGTTCATTTGCATTGCCTACTGCCTTAGATACAGATAAACCTAACCTAGTAAACCCTAGTGTATTGGACTTAGCCGACACATCTAATAGTGAACTGTTGAACCACTTTCCATGATTGTAGACCTCTCTATAATCCTTCGTGTTCGTAATACGATATTTTCTCGAAAAGTCCAATTTATAATTATACAGTTAGGCGCAGTCTGCCTTTGTTTCTTCGTCTAGCTAAAACAGAACGACCATTTCTAGAGCTCATACGCGAGCGAAATCCATGAACTCTCATTCTTCTTCTATTTTTTGGCTGATAAGTACGTTTTGGCATAAATTCAAAAAAGTTATTTTATTATATATGTAATTTTAATAGTCAAAATAACTTAATGTCAATGGAAAAAATAACTACTTGATTTGTCTTAATGCTGTTTCAGAATTATCATTAAAGGTGGTTTAAGTTTAAATATCTAGTGGGAAAAAATTAATTATGATTGAAGAAAACAAAATAAAAGACGAATCTGCAGACTCAGAAAAAGAAATTTCAATAAGTATCAATGATGCATTTCAAGAATTTGTCAAACAACTTGCAAAAAAAAATAAAAGAAACTCTCAATCAGACGTTGCAAAATTTGTAAGATGGATAGGACCAGAAAGACTCACATCATCTGTATCACCATCTGAAATAGGTGAGTATAATGAAAATTTTGGGCCAAAAAATACATCTAGAGATATGACTGACAGAATTACATATACAAAAGATTTCTTAATTTTTCTAAAAAAGAAAGAATACGTCCATTTAAATCTTGCTACTCATTTAAGATTACGAAAATCAAAAGTTTCATCGAAGGGTAAATCAATGATTGCTAGTCCAACTATTAAACTTACTCAAAGTGGTTATAATGAGATGACTAAGCAACTTGCTAAATTACAAAAAGAAAGAATTAAATTAACTGGTGAAATTCAAAGGGCCGCTGCAGATGGCGATGTAAGAGAAAATGCACCACTTGAGGCAGCACGAGAAAGTCAAGGTATGACAATAGGGAAAATACGAGAGATAGAAGCAACCTTGAAAGCTTCAGTTGTTATAGACGGTTCAAAGAGTGATACAAATATAGTTCAAATCGGATCAAAGCTTGAGCTAACAGAAAAAACCACTAAAAGCTCTGGTAAGTATCAATTAGTAGAGGCTAATGAAGCAAATCCTCTTGATGGTAAAATTTCAACTGTTTCACCTCTAGGCTCAGCTGTTCTGGGCCAAAACGTAGGGGAAGAGGTCAATGTTAACACTCCAAGAGGAAATCAAGTATATATAATTAGTAAAATATTATAATCTTAAACTACAAGAAATTCTGGAAAAGAAAAAAAATTGGTAACATTCTCACATTGGATAATTTTTAATATAGTACTTGTTATTGCATTGATAATTGATCTGTATGTTTCTCGTAAGACAAAAGAAGTAAGTATGAAAGAAGCTGCGTACAGAACTCTTTTTTGGACAGGTGTGGCAGCAGCTGTAGGTGCATGGATTTTCTTCGAGATTGGATCAACAAGGTTAGGCGTTGAATATACTACAGCTTATGTAGCAGAAAGAGCATTGAGCCTAGATAATTTATTTGTTTTTATAGTGATATTTAAATATTTCAAGCTTCCAAAAAAATATGAGGCAAAAGGGCTTTTATACGGAATATTAGGAGCTTTAATTTTTAGGGCTATCTTCATAACTGTAGGAGTTGCGGCAATAAATGCATTTTCATGGTTCCTACTTATTTTAGGTGGATTCTTAATTTATACTGCTTACAAACTTGCTTTTACTAGTGACCATGAAGTTGACCCATCAAAGAGTTTAGCAGTAAAAGCATTTAAGAGAATAATGCCTGTAACTCAAGAATATCATGGGACTAAATTTTTCACTAAGATAAAGAACGTTCGATATGCTACCCCTTTCTTAATGGTTGTAATTGTACTAGAAACATCAGATATAATTTTTGCAATTGATTCTATTCCGACTGTTTTTGGCATCACGGATGACCCTTTTATTGTCTGGAGTTCTAATACCATGGCTATACTTGGGATGAGGCCACTGTATTTTCTATTAGCCGGAATGGTAAATATTTTTAGATTTCTACAGTATGGACTAGCTTTAATTTTAGGATTTATAGGTCTCAAAATGATTGTAGAATATTTATTACATGATTTTCACATAATTAGCGAATTAGGTGATGTATATCTTTCCTTAGGCATAATCATTTCAATTATAATGGGTAGTATTATATTTTCATTTGTTAAACCAGAAAAAGCCCATAAATGATTAGAAAATAATGGTAAGTACATTAAATAGAAAAATTAATTCTTCTTATACAGACTTAGAAAACGATCTGAAAAAAAATATTTCTGGTGAAGTTAGGTTCGATGAAATCACTAAAAAAATGTACTCTACTGATGCATCCATATACTCTATGGAACCAATTGGAGTTGTATTACCACACACAAATGAAGATGTTTCTAACATAATTAAAATCGCCTATAAAAATAATGTAAGTATTCTTCCTAGGGGTGGAGGAACGGGGCTTTCAGGTCAAACTGTGAATCATTCTATAGTTATAGATTTTTCAAAATATATGCATAAAATAATTGAAATAAACCCAGAAGAAAAATGGGTGAGAACACAACCTGGCATAACAATCGACCAACTAAATAGTCAACTTAGGAAATATAATCTTTTCTTCACGCCTGACCCTAGCACAACTTCACGCGCTAACGTTGGAGGTGCCCTTGGGAATAATTCATGTGGAGCTCATTCCGTAGTTTATGGGAAAACTGTCGATCAAATTATAGATATGGAAGTGATTTTATCTGATGGGTCTAATGCAGATTTCCGAGAATTAGATTTTGAAGAAGTAATAATCAAATCTAAATCAAATTCATTTGAAGGCAATATATATAAAAATCTAATTAATATAGCAAAAAATTCATCCTCAGAAGTAGAAAAAAGATTTTCAAAAGTTCTTAGAAGAGTTGGAGGTTATAACTTAGACCTTATTCAAGCAACTAACAATTTAAATTTATCAAAAATAATGGTTGGCTCAGAGGGAACACTCGCTGCAATTACAAAAGCAAAAGTAAAAATTGAAGAAATACCGAAATTTAAAGCTCTTTCAGTACTACATTTCAATGATATAAATTCAGCTATGGAAGCTACAGTTGCAACATTAGAAGAAAATCCAGCAGCGGTTGAGCATATAGGAGAAATGATAATTCGTCAGGCAAGAGAATCTTTAGGTTTTTCAAGAAATTTAACATTTCTTGATGGAAAACCATCCGATATTTTAGTAGTTGAAATGACTGGTGATTCCAAACAAGAAGTGGAAGATAAAATTAAAAAATTAGACGAAAGAATGAAGAAAGATGGAAAACCTTATGCTGCTACTAAGTTATTCAACTCCTCTGAACAAAATCAAGTGTGGGGAATGAGACAGGCAGGATTAGGTCTACTAATGAATATACCTGGTGATGCAAAGCCAGCAGCATTTGTCGAGGATACAGCAGTGTCTCCAGAAAAGCTACCTGAATATGTTCGACGTTTCGATGAAATTGTCCGATCAAATAACACAGAAGCCGGGTATTATGGCCACGCATCAGTTGGATGTTTGCATATAAGACCTGTTGTTAATTTGAAGGATAAAGAAGGCATAAAAACTATGGAAAAAATTTCTGATGAAGTATCAGATCTAGTTTTAGAGTTTGGAGGCTCACTTAGTGGAGAACATGGAGACGGAATTGTTCGTGGAGCTTGGGCTGAAAAAATGTTTGGTAAAGATTTAGTTAACCACTTTAGAGAAGTAAAATCTACTTTTGATCCTAAGGGAATAATGAATCCAAAAAAAATTTTTGATACTACACCTCTTACAGAAAATCTAAGATATGGCGAAAAATACAAAACTATTGATATCAATACAAAATACGATTGGAGCAAAGAGGGAGGGTTTTCTTCAGCTATTGAAAATTGCACTGGAGTTGGAGCTTGTAGAAAACTAAAAGCTGGATCAATGTGCCCTTCATATCAAGCTACAAGAGAAGAAATGCACTCAACTAGAGGTAGGGCAAATGTACTTAGAAGTATTATTACCGGTAAGCTTCCTCATGAAAAATTTCATTCAAAAGAACTTTTTAATGTTCTCAGTTTATGTGTTGAATGTAAGTCTTGTAAGTCTGAGTGTCCATCGAATGTAGATATGGCAAAAATTAAATCAGAATTTTTGTATAACTATAATAAAAAACATGGGACACCAATTGCTTCAAAAATTATAGGTAATATACATCTTCTAAATTCTTTAGGCTCAAAATTTTCATACATTACAAACTTAATTTTTAAATCTTATTTTTTTAGACAAATTAACGAAAAAGTTTTCGGATTTGATATACGTAGACCTTTGCCCGCACTATCTAATTTTACTTTTGAAAAATGGTTCCGTAAACATAAATCTATATCTTCGAATTCAAGAGGAAAAATCATCTTGTTTCATGATACATATATGAATTTCAACCACCCTGAATCTGGTATAGCTGCAACTAAAATTTTAGAAAATTTAGGTTATGAGATAGAAATTTTAGAAAGAAAATGTTGTGGAAGGCCAATGATTTCAAAAGGGTTATTAGACCAAGCAGCAAAAAATGCTAAATTTAATGTTGACCTTTTATATCAATATGTAGAAAAAGGGTACAAAATTGTTGGATCTGAATCTAGTTGCATGATGACATTAAAGGATGAGTACCCTGATTTACTTAATCAAAATAAAAAAGCGATAAAAGTTTCAGATAATACATTTATGATTGAAGAGATTATAGCTAATACTCTAGATGATGGAAAAGAACAAATTAAGTGGAATGAAAAAAAATCAAATATAAATATTCAACTACATTGTCATCAAAAAGCATTAGTAGGATCAAAAGCTACTGAATTAGCCTTAAACCTACCAAAAAATTTCAATGCCAAAATTATTGATGCTGGATGTTGTGGTATGGCTGGTTCATTTGGATTTGAGAAGAAAAATTATAATATATCCATAAAAATGGCAGAGGAAAGATTATTTCCAGCTATTGAAAAAAGCGATGAGAATGATTCGGTAGTTATTACTGGAGTTTCATGTAAACAACAAATTATTGATGGTACTTCACGGGACGCAAAATTTTTACCAGAAGTTTTAGCAGAAGCTATAGATGATTAAATATTACCTAAAATTTGTTTTAGTCTTTCCGCAACAATAATCTCTTCTCCATCTTGCAAATTGACCATCACAAGACTTATTTCCTTGATATTTGGTTGAGTTGAAACAAAAATATTTGGTGTACCATTTTCTAGTTCAAATAGAATTTTTTCTAAAGTCGGCCCCTTATAATTTTCATTAAATCTTATAACTACTGTTGGGCCTTGCCTAATTTGCTTGTCATCTTCTATAGTAACCTCGATTTCTTGGATATCTTGAAGTGAAATTTTAATTTTTTTTGATTTATCTAGCCAGTTACCCCATTCCATCGATTCATCTTCATCTATAAACAATTGTAAAGCAGTAATTAATCCTATAATATTTTCCTTAGAAACTTTCATAGGTCTTCCTATTGCAGCTAAATTAGAATGAAGGTTAAGCGAATTCATGAATGCAGCCTCAACTAATTCTTTTCCCCCTACCAAAAATCCTGTTGATTGAGGTCCTTGAATTCCTTTTCCACCACTAAAAGCAACTAAATCAACCCCCATATCAATAAATTTAGATAAGTTTTCTCTAGGAGGTAATTCTGCTGCTGCGTCTAAAATAATTGGAACATTATTTTTTTGAGCTACTTTTATAGTTTTCAATAAACCTAAACCCCTACTTAACCATGGTGCCATAACATATGCAATACAGGCTGTTTTATCAGAAATCAATTCATTTAATTCTTCCTCTGAAGAATATTCGACGATTTTAGCACCAGGCATTACAAAGGATTTTTCATAACGATTTCTTTGCATAGAGTGTAACAATACTTGATTTTTTACCAAAGAAGAGCTTGGTAAAAGATCTATTTTACTTTCATCTTTACCAGTCATACAAGCAGCAACCATTAGTACTTGAGCTGCAGCACATCCAGAAGTCACCAAACCTTTTTCTGCATTACATATTTTAGCGATAAAATCACCTGCAGATTTATTAAGTTTTATCATATCTACAAAAACAGATGAGGCTTCATTCATTGCTGATAAAACTTCTGGTTTCATTAGTGAGCCACCAAGTACTGTTACCCAGCTTTGAGCATTTATTACTGGCTCAATACCCAATTTTTTATAAACTTCCGGTGATTTCATAGATAATTATTTTTGTATACATTCAGATATATATGCAAAATTATTCTACTAAAAAAATTAGTTTGTTGAAAGCGTTCTTTCTCTCAATTGCCCGCAACCAGCATTAATATCTATACCCTTTTCAACTCGTATTGTTGAAGGAATCCCGAATCTCTTCAATACTCCTTGAAATAGTCTATTTTCTTGATCATCTGTTCTTAAGTATCCACCATTGGATGTAGGATTTACAGGAATTAGGTTTACATGACAATGTAGACCATTTAGTAATTTTCCAAGTTTTTCAGCTTTTTCAAGTGAATCATTTTGATTTTTGAGCAACACATATTCAAAAAATATTCTTCTATTTGTTTTTTCTACATAATAATGGCATATGTCTAAGAGTTCTTCAATTGGAAACCTCTTATTCACTGGCATAGTTTCTGATCTTGTCTTATTATCAGAAGCATGCAGTGAAATAGCTAAATTAATTTGTAATTTTTCATCCGCTAATTTCTTAATCTGTGGTACAAGCCCCACAGTCGATATGGTTATATGCCTTGAACCAATGTTAATTCCGGTATTATCAATAATACTTCTTAGAGATAAAATAGTATTATTATAGTTTGCTAATGGCTCTCCCATTCCCATGTATACAATGTTGGTTATTCCTTGTATCTCGCCTTTTTTACGCTTCCCTTCTTCCAGTTCTGATAAATCTTCTTGAATAGCTATTTTTTGAAGTTGTAAAACTTGTTCAATAATTTCACCTGAAGATAAATTCCTTCTAAAGCCTTGCTGCCCTGTAGCACAAAAAGTACAGCCAAGAGCGCATCCTGCCTGAGTTGAAATACAAGCAGTTTTTCTACCTTTTTTGCCATAATCTGAATTATACCTCATCAGCACACTTTCTATGAGCTCTCCATCATCTAGACGGAACAAAAGCTTGGTTGTAGAAGAATCACTTGAATCTAGATGAATTTTTTTTTCAAGTGTGCTAATTCTAAATTGTTTTTCTAATTTACTTCTAAAGTCCTTAGACAAAGTGGTTATTTCTGAAAAATCTAAATTACATTCTTTATATATTGATCTCCATAGCTGCTCAGCTCTATATGGTTTTTCACCAGATTTTACAATAAGTTTAATTAATTCCTCTTTTTGTAAATTTAGGATGGAAGGAATATTAAGTTTTTCTTTCAATTGAAAATTTTCCATAATATATATGTTATGATAAATATTACATATGAAGCAAGAAAATATCTGATAATGCTTTAATGTAAATTTAATATTTTTATTTTATTATGAGAAAAATAATATGATATAAGTGAGCAAAAATTAGTGAATAAAATTGATGATCAAAAAATTGCTTCTTCCGGAAATAGCAAAAATATAATTAAATTTGATAATTCAAATAATATACTTGAATGTGAAAAATTATCAGTAAATTATGGAGATGCCACTGCAATTGAAAATGTTAGTATGGGTATACCGAAAAATAGTATAGTTTCCTTAATCGGACCCTCTGGATGTGGTAAGAGTACCTTACTAAGATGCTTTAATCGTATGAACGATCTCATACCACAGGCTAGGGTTAATGGAAGCGTAAAGTTTTATCAAAATGAAATTTATTCTGATGATGTTGACCCAACTGAAATAAGATTTAGAATAGGAATGGTTTTTCAGAGGCCAAATCCTTTCCCTAAAAGCATTTATGAGAATATAGCATTTGGACCAAAAATTAATGGCATAACTGATAACTTAGATGAGGTAGTTGAAAATTCTCTAAAAAGAGCTGCAGTTTGGGATGAAGTAAAAGATAGACTAAATGAAAGTGCATTAAGTATTTCTGGTGGTCAACAGCAAAGAATATGTATAGCTAGAGCATTAGCAGTCAACCCAGAGGTAATACTAATGGATGAACCAGCTTCAGCATTAGATCCAATATCCACCCAATCTATTGAAGACTTGATATTAGAATTATCTTCTGATGTAACTATACTCATAGTTACACATAATATGCAACAAGCTACTAGAATATCTGATTACGCTGCGTTTATGCTTGCTGGAGAAGAGAGGATTGGCAGGCTCATAGAATATGGTACAAATGAGCAAGTATTCGGGAATCCTAAGGACGAAAGAACTGAAGCTTACGTCACAGGAAGAATAGGATAAAATCATGCCTGATAATCGCGATCTAAATTATGCACGCCAAGGTTTTGAGACAAGCTTAAATAAGTTACAGGCAGATATATTGCTACTAGGAGATTTAGTTATTCAAGCAATCAACAAATCCATAAATTCCTTAAAAACTAGAAATATCGAACAATCGAAAGAAGTTATAAAAGATGATGATAATATAGATGAATTAGAAACACAAATTCAAGTTTTATGCGTAGAACTAATAAGAAAAGAAGCACCATTAGCTTCAGATCTTAGAAGAATTGTTTCTGCTTTACAGATAGTAGATGAGCTCGAAAGAATTGGCGATTATGCTGAAGGTATAGCAAAAATCAGTATTACTATGGGAAATTTGATTCCAATCAATGAATTAGTCCTAATTCCAAAAATGGCTGAAAATTCTGTAGGCATGCTATCTAGGTCGTTAGAATCATACACATTAAGAGACTTTTCGCTTTGCAGTGAAATACTTGAAGAACTAAGAGCTAAAGATAAAGAAATTAACTCAATGCATAAACAGGTCCAGAAAGAATTACTAAATACAATTAAATCTGACTCATCTGAAGGCGGAGAGCAAGCCACCTATTTGATGTGGGCAGCCCATAATCTAGAAAGAATAGCCGATCGTTCAAAAAATATTGCGGAAAGATCGCTTTTTCAGGTAACTGGAGAGATAAACTAATACTTAATTGATGGTAACGGTTTCCGTCGCTTAATTATTTTTTTTATAATATTTTGAGTATCATACACTTTATGACCAACATTCATATTACTTAAATCCATTTTAAGAACTCGACGAACTGTTCTTGTACTTAATTTATATAAACTAGCAATCTCTTCAATCGATTGACCCTGTTTTCTCATCAAAATAATTTCTTTGTTTCTTTGAATCATATTATATTTTTTATTATTATTCTTATCGTCATATTTACAAAATGACAATTTACAATTAAGACATGATGGAGAAACATCACATCCTTCATCAGTATATTTATAATTATCTGGAAGAGAATCTTCCCTTATTATAACCAAATCATTTTTATTTTTTTGCGTCTTCAATAACATAGATATATACATTATAGAACATAAGTTCTAATTGTTTCAAGTTTATTTTTGAATTCTTAATAATTTCCTGTTCTTATATTATTAATTTTTACGTGCTAGACTGAATTTGAGAATTATAATTTTTACTATATGGAGAAGACTAGATGAAAAGTAGAGCCGCTATTTACACCGAACATAATAAAAAGTTAGTTATTGATGAAATTAATATTCCAAGTCCAAAGGATAATCAGGTAGTTGTAAAGCTTTTTTCAAGTGGAGTTTGTCATTCTCAATTACATCAAATGAATAATATTGAAACTCCTACTCCGACATTATTGGGACATGAAGGATTTGGTATTGTCATGACTGTTGGTAAATCAGTTACTCATGTAAAAGAGGGAGATGCTGCAATAGTTACTTGGGTACCCAGAGAACCTATTCCAGGCCGATGGTTCCCTCCTCCAGGGGGAGCAACTTGGAATGGAGAGCAGCTAAATGGGGCTACAGCAACATGGGCTGAAGATGTAATTGTCTGGGGTGGATATGTTGTGAAAGTTATAGATAATGCTCCAAAAGATGTCACTTCTATAGTTGGGTGTGCAGTATTAACTGGTGCTGGAGCTGTTACACATACTGCGAAAGTAAGGCCTGAAGAATCAGTAGCAGTTTTTGGTGTTGGGGGAGTTGGAATTTCAGCTATACAAATGGCTTCAATATTAGAAGCATATCCAATTATAGCAGTAGATTTAGATGATTCGAAATTAGATTTTGCTAAGCAGTTTGGGGCAACACATACGATAAATGCAAAAAAACATGACCCAGTGAAAAAAATAATCGAAATTACAAACGGAGGGGCTGATTATTGTTTTGATGCAATTGGGTTAAAAATTACTAATGAACAAATACTTCCTGCAACACGAGGTGGAGGGGCAGGAGCTGAAAATATTGGTGGTATGGCGGTGTTGATAGGTATGCCTGGTAAANAAATGACTATTGATCCAGGNCACTTCATGTATCATCAAAGACAATATAGGGGTTCATTAGGTGCAACATATCCAGAAAAAGATTTCAACATGTACATTAGATTAAACAATGAAGGAAAATTCCCTCTAAATAAGTTAGTAACAAAGAGATATAAATTAGATGAAATTAATGAAGCATGCGATGATTTAGAAAATGGAAGAATTTTTGGTAGAGCNATACTAGAATACTAAATTATATATTTTTCATTTATTTCTTTTTGATACAAATCTTCTTTTCCACTAATTACATCTTTAAGTTTTATCACTCTACCGCTTAGTCCAGATTCTATAAGGCCATATGCTAAACTCAAGGCTTTTATACCTTCATCATAACCTACTTCAGGTTTTTTATTTTCTATTATTGCTCTGTAAAAATCTATATATTGAAAAGCTAATATTTTTGCATCTACATGATGAAAATCAAGATTGTAATTTGACAATTTTTCCGCGCCGTCCCATATTTTTGAGGTATCATCATCTAAAATAAAATTCGGGACCAATTCAAATAATTTTTCTCCTGTTATTTCTCTACCATTAGAAAAAACTAGTCTTGGAGATTTTCCTGACCTACTTGAAGATCTATACAAAGTTCCTTCACTTCCAGTTATTGTACTTACCCCTAAATTATGTCCATGAGATGTATCAGAGAATGAAACTTGACCAATTACTCCAGAATCAAATTTTAATACTCCAAAAGCTGAATCAACGGCATCTTGAACTATTAGATCTCCTTGTTTATTGTTTTCTTTTCTATGTGAATACATATCAGATAGNACAGGAGCAACTTCTTCCATTTTTCTTAATATACGTTCTTTTTCAAAAATTGAAACTTGAGCAAAAATCGTGTCTACCATACCCAATAGATATAAAAGCATATCAGCATTATGAACTCCAGCATCAAGAACATTTCCACCTGCTTGATATTTTTTTGCTCTCCACACAGTACTATGCATAACTGATTTGTTTGAGCTGGAAAGATTTAAGTCCAAAGTGAAATAAATTTCTCCCATTATTTTTGAATCAATCAATGATTTTGTTAGCCTATTAATGGGGTCTCTTCTATAATTTTCTGCTACAGATAATANCTTATTATTACTAACTGAAATATTCTTCATTTTATTTGCAGCTTTAATTGTTATAGCAATTGGCTTCTCAGTCATTACATGAAATCCCTCATTCATCGCATTTACAGCTAACTTATGATGCATTGGGGTACTAGTAGCAATATCTATAGCATCAAGATTTTTAAGAGAAAAGATTTTATCAATATCAGTAAAAACTTGTGGCCTTTTTTTGTCTTTATCATATATATAATCCGCCACAGATTTAGCCACAGATTCATGAATATCACATATAGCTACAATGTTTAAATCTGAAAAATAATTCTTAAGCTCAAGATAGCCATTAGCATGCCTTTTACCCATCCCTCCAGCACCTATCAAAGCAACATTAATCGTCATTAATTAATCCCCTTAAATGTTTAGCATTTTTATCAAAGGGTCTAAATGTTTTTTATTACTTTTAAAATTTATTCCTAAGCCCTTAATTATTTCAACAATTTTGTCATTATATGGTGTTTCTACTCCAACTTGCTTACCCACGTTAGAAACATATCCATTAAGATAATCTATCTCATTTCTTCTTCCCTTTTTAACATCTTGTGCAAAAGAAGGATAACCTAGTGAACCAGCTCTTTTTCCAGATTCTGCTAAGGAGTTTTCTAAATCTTCGACATTTTTCCCTTCTGAAGCATCAATAAGAGCATCGGGGGATACTCCTCCAACAGAATATAAATTATGCCCTAATGCCTTAGCAACCTTAGCAACTTCTGCTCCCAGCTGTATNCCNATTTTCCTNGGATATAGCTCTGTCCTAACTTCTGNTGTTCCATAACCACTTAATCCTGCTAGAGCATTAGCCATACAATTGGTAATTAGCTTTGACCATCTTTCTCCCCAAAGGTCGCTTGATAATTCAGTTTNTCCTACTGAATTCATTATTTCAACCAATTTTTTNGCTCTATTCGTGATTGAACCATCCTGTTCAGCAATCTTAAAAGCTGGTGAATTATTATCNGTTCTAATAGCAATACCTGGTTCATANGAAGCTGCACCTATCGTTATAATACAACCNANTGAGTTAGNGGCTCCAACTATTTTTGCCATTCTTTCNTCATTCACNCCATTNTGAAAATTTACAAAAAANCCTTCATTTTCTTCNATATAATTTTTCATCATCATNGATACCCACTCNGTNTCATATGANTTTACNGCAATAAAAATCATATCAAANGNAATTTCNTCATTTTGAAGNTCACTTATGTGTANNGCTCTNGGCTTTGANAGATATTCACCATCNCTTGTTTGAACTAAAAGACCACTTTCTTTTATTTTTTCNACCTGNTCGTNCCATTGATCAANAAAAGTAATNTCGTAACCATTTTTTGATAGCATNCCGCCTACAACNCCACCTATTCCNCCNGCACCTACAATAGCAATTTTCATATTTCTCTCCATATTATTTCTTTATTATTAAAANNNTAGTATATACNNGAANTAAAAAAAATCTATGCTTTTTTAATTTTTTCTATTTCGTATTTAATTCTTCTTTTTCTNTCATTTCTATTTTTANNTANNAANCCCTCAATNGTTTTTANACCNTCATCTGTAATCCTTACCCTACCTATNGTTGTTATATCAGCTAAACCTTTTTTAGAAAGAAATGCTAGCTTTGCNCTAGCAGTTGTAANATGAATAGTTTTATACCATTTAGATAGCATTANNTAACATATTTCNATTGCAGATAATGAATCNGATGATGTAGCTAAAACAAATAATACNCTATCNGTTGCATTGTTTAGCCTAGAGAAATCNGAAATATTAAACACNGTTCTNCTGGTGTCCCANATTGAAATAATCCATTTTTTTTCAGAATCTGANANCTTTTCCCATAANNATCTTCTTTTTTGTTCTAGATTACGAGATTGCCCTTTNCTATGAGGAATATANGATAATGTTATTTCATGGTTTACAATTGTCATAACTAAAGTATAAAAAATAATTTANAATAAATCTAAATCTAAATTTAACTAATAAGCATATTTATGAGTAAAAACAAAAATNTTATAGCTGTAGACATAGGTGGCACTAANNTTAGAGTNGCTTTAATGANNNTTNAGGGAGAAATATTAGAAAAAACATCCTTTGATAATGACGGAGAAAAAGATATTTCAATCGCTACAAAAAAACTTTTATCATTAGTTCAAGTTTTTCAAGAAAAAAATGATGTTATTGGTATAGGCATTTCATCAGCTGGGCCCATTGATTCAAATACAGGAATCTATAATCACTCTCCAAATCTTAAGAAATGGCACGGAAAATCTATGAAAGAAAAACTAGAAAAAGAGACTAATCTCCCTGTTTTTTTTGGACACGATGCTACATTAGCGGCTCTTGCAGAAGTTTCAATTGGTGAATTTAAGAATTCAGAAAACTTAATTTATATAACCATAAGTACAGGTATTGGTGGTGGAATTATAGCAAACAATAATATGATTACTGGAAACAAAGGATCTATAGAGTTAGGGCATATGATTGTTAATCCAGGCGGAGAAAAATGCAATATAGGATGTGTCGGTTGTCTAGAAGGATGCGCATCAGGCCCAGCTATTGTGAATATTACAAAAAAGCTTTACGACAACTACAATGATGAAGATGTCCTAAAGAAAATGACAAACTTAGATAAAGAAAATCTAAATACAAAAATTATTTTTGATTCGGAAAAAATGGGGAGTAATCTAGGTAGAAAAATAGTGCAAGATACATTAAAACATATTTCTACAGGAATTGTAAATTTACTGAATATTTTTGATCCAGAAGTGATTATTCTTGGTGGAGGTGTAACAAAAAGTCTCGAGAATTACTTGACAGAGCTAAGAATTTTATCTAATACTATGGCACTGCCAGGACACAGAAATACACCAATAAAAACCACTACTTTAGGTGAAGATGTTTGTCTAATAGGAGCAGGTGTATTAGTTATAAAAAATACTAATTTCTAGTCCTCGTCATCATCAAATAAATCCTCAGGTAACAAATCTATATCGAATGGATCTCCTCTATCTAAACCAAGCTCCTCTGCTTCTTTAGTTATACCTGTTCCAAAATCATTATTTTCACCAAAAGTTTTATTAATTTCATCAAAATCAATCTCTAGAGGATCATAACCTTCAAGATCGAGTCCTGGTTGAGTATCTGAAGAGCCATACAGATTTTTCGCCATTTCAGGTGTGACCACAAGATCTAAATTATGCTCTTCTTTAATTATTTGAATAGATAATTTAGCCTGTTCACTAACTAATGGCTCTGGGCTGAGTAAAGATTTTTCTAAGATCTTGGTTACTCTATCTCCACCAATATTTTGAATAGAANTAATNGTGGTTAATTGTACATTTANGTCTTCNTCTTCTAACAATTGCTCTAAATNAATTANCTCATTTTCAGTNCCNATANTTCCTAANGCNGTTGATGATTCATACCTTATATTAGGATTTTCATTAGTTAAGTCTTGTACAGCATAATTTATCCACTTTTGGTTTCCAGATAAACCCATAGAAACTAGAGAGGATTTTTTTGAACAAAAAATATCGGATTTCCATGCAGATAAAATATATTTATCCAAACTTTCATCATTGAAAATTGATATAGATTCAAGGGCTTCCATTCGCAGTGTAATAGGCTCATCAGCATTAGAAACTATAGTAAATAATGAATCAAAAATAATATCAAAATCACTACTAATTAATTTTTTTTCGTTAGCTAGTATTGAAAAATTAAGTAATGCTTTTGCTGCTTGATTTCTAACATCTAAAGAAATATTTTCAAACATCAATTTAACAAATATATTTATTAAAGTCCTATCCTCGGAACCATTTAAACCTTTTATACATGCAATCGTTATATTATCATTTGGATAATTTAAGAATTTTTTAAATATTGATTCATATTCTAAATAAGATTCTTCATCATTCATATGAACTAACTTGCTAATTATCTCTGAAATCTGAACTGGAGAAAATTTAGTAAAATATTCATATATTTTTAAAGATTCTTCATCATTCAAGTTTGAAATACTAATTAATTCTTTGTATTTGATTTCTGAAAAATCTTTTTTTACTAAATTTTCAAGTTGTATATTTTTTGACATTAATATATTTATTTAATAGGTAATAATATAATTATAGACAAATAAAATAATGTTGGCATTAGGAAATGATAAATAATAATTTTGAAAAAACTCTATCAAAAGTTTTTTCTTTGGCTGATTTTGAAAGAAAAGAAAACTCTGTAAAATATAAAGATTTCCATCTTTTAAAAGTTCGTAGATTTTTAGACTACATAGGAAACCCCCATATTAATCAAAATTTCATTCATGTAGCCGGTAGCAAAGGCAAGGGTAGTACCGCGAAAATAATTTCATCATGCCTAAGTGAAAATAATATTAAAACAGGCCTCTTTATCTCACCATCTATCCACAGATTTACCGAAAGAATATCAATTAGTGGTAAAAATATACTAAAAAAAGAATTTATTGACTTAGTAGAAGATTTATGGCCATATGTAACAAAAATTAATAAAGAAAAAGATTTGGGAACAATAACGGTTTTTGAATTTCTAACAGTTATGTCTTTTGAATATTTTAATAGACAGAAAACAAATATAAATGTTATAGAAGTTGGCTTAGGGGGTAGATATGATTCTACTAACGTAATAAGTCCAATGATTTCAGTAATAACACCAATTAGTTTAGATCATATGAACGTTCTTGGCAAAACAATATCAAAAATTGCTTATCAAAAAGCTGGAATAATAAAAAATAAAATACCAGTAGTCATTACAAAACAAAATATTACTGCTAAAAAAATTATAAGTGATATTGCTATCAAAAAAGAATCAAAAATTTATGAATCTAACAAAGAAATTAAAATAATAAAAAAGGAAGATAAAGGATTAAGCGGGGTAAAACTAAATCTTCATAATAATATTCTAAATAAATCACATCAAACCTATTTAAAACTACTAGGAGATCACCAAATTGACAACCTAAAAACAGCATTGACCACTCTATCGATTATAAAAAAAAATGGAGTAAAAATTGACTTAGACAAATCATGTGAAAAAATTATGGACATTACATGGCCTGGAAGAAATAATTTTATCTCTAAAAATCCAAATATATTTGTTGACGGGGCTCATAATGATGATTCAGCAAAATTATTATCAAAAAATATAAATAATTTTTTCCCTAAATTAAATAATTTAATAATAATTTTTGGCTGCAATATTGGCCATGAGCCAAAAGACATAATTGAAAAGTTTAGGGTTTATAATCCTAAAATAATAATTACTCAATCTAGACATCCAAAATCTTATGACTTAAAAAATATGAAAAATCTATTACTTAATAGTAAAATTAAAATATTGAGTTATACAAAAAATACTAATCAAGCCTTGATTGAAGCAAAAAAACAGGCTAAGTCAAATGACTTAATACTGGCTACAGGATCTTTATTTATAGCTGCTGAGATAATTGAGATTGTAGAAAAAATTAAACCTGAAGTATACGAGATATAAATGAATGAAAATGAAAAAATAGTTATCACAGGTCTAGGAGTGATTTCATGTCTTGGAGATAATGTAGATGAATTTTGGTCTATGCTTAAAAATGGTAAATCAGGTATAGATGAAATTAGTCTTGTAAGTCCAGATGGCTTCCCATGCAAAGTTTCTGGTGAAGTCAAAAATTTTGATCCGACAAAATTTATTGACAAAAAAGAATCAAGAAGGATGGGTAGATTTTCTCAATTTGCTGTTGCAGCAGCTAAAAACGCCTTAGATGATGCTAATCTTGATATTTCTAAGGAAAACTCTGATAGAGTTGGAGTTCTGATTGGCAGTGGATCAGGTGGATTACCAGAGACAGACCAACAAGCAGAAGTAAAAGTTAAGAGGGGGCCTGCACGAATGAGCCCATTCTATATTCCTATGATGCTAGTTAATATGGCTTCTGCAAATATTTCTAGAACATTTGGTATAACCGGTTATACCAACACATGCATTACTGCATGCGCAGCTAGCACTCAAGCAATTGGAGAAGCAACCGAAATAATTAAAAGAGGTGATGCAGATGTAGTCATAACAGGTGGCACAGAAGCTGGTATATGCGAAATTGGAATGGGGGGGTTTAGCACCATGCAAGCCTTATCTACTTGGGATGGTGATCCTAAATTAGCAAGTAAGCCTTTTGATATTAATCGTGATGGATTTGTTCCTGCAGAAGGCAGCGGGATAATAATTTTAGAAAGCTTAAAGCATGCAAAAAAAAGAAATGCCAAAATTTATGGTGAAATAGCAGGATGGGGAGTATCATCAGATGCTTATCATTTAGTGCAACCTCACCCAGATGGTTTAGGAGCAGCTAAAGCTATAGAATCTGCATTAAAATCAAGTAAAATTGATCCTGAAAATGTGGACTATATAAATGCACATGGAACTTCTACACCAATTAATGATAAAGCTGAAACTAATGCAATAAAAAAAGTCTTTAAGGATACAGCATACAAAATACCAATTAGTTCTACCAAATCAATGATTGGACATAGTCTAGGAGCATCTGGATCTCTTGAAGCGATTGCTTGTATCAAATCTATTGAAGAAAAAATTATCCATCCAACAATTAATCTTTACGATCAAGATCCTGCATGCGATCTTAATTACGTGCCTAATAAAGCCATAGAAAAAGAAATCAATACTGTTTTATCAAATAGTTTTGGCTTCGGCGGGCAAAATGCTTGTATCGTACTAAAAAAATTATAAAGTTATTTTTTATAAACTAAAACTGAGCGTTCATTACTCATGTTAACAAAAACTTTTGAATCTATAGAAAATTTTTCTAAATTATTTACTCTTGAGTGAATAATTTCACCACTTTCAGAAATTATTTCATACTCGTCATATTCACCCTTATATTCTCTTGAAATTACTCTGCCTAAAGCATTTTTGTCATTTGTAGAGCTTGGGCTTAGATTTACGTCTGAGGGCCTAATTAATACTAATACTTCTTCACTATTATCAATTTTTTCTAAGAATTTAGTACCAAATTTTCCAAAAGAAGTTTCAACATAATTTTTATTGTAATTTCCTTGTATAAAATCACAAGGGCCAACTAATTTAGCAACATCAGGGGTAAGTGGATTATTATAAATATGCTCCGGGGTATCTATCTGTAAAATTTTTCTGTTTGAAACAACTGCAACTCTATCTGAAATAGCTAGAGCTTCTTCTCGATCATGAGTGACCAAAATAGTAGTTGTTTCGGTATTAGTACTAATTTTCTTAATATCCTTCCTTAATTCTCTCCCTAAAACTCTATCAAGATTACTAAATGGCTCATCTAAAAGAAGAGCAATAGGATTAATTGCAATAGCTCTAGCTATGGCAACTCTTTGTTGTTGCCCTCCTGATAATTCATGAACATACTTATTTTCATACCCAGGCATACCTACCATAGATAATATATTATTTATGATATCCTTTTTATTCTCTTCCAACTTAGATATACCAAATTCAATATTTTTATAAACCGTCATATGAGGGAAAAGAGCATAATCTTGAAAAACTACACCTAAATTTCTATGGTTTGGAGGAACATGTAAAAAGTTAGAACCAACTAGCTGACCTCCTATCCTTAGGTATCCAGATGAAATTTTTTCAAATCCTGCAATCATTCTAAGAGTAGTAGTTTTACCAGCTCCACTCTCGCCTAGTATACTTATAAACTCACCATGCTTAATACGAAGATTGAGATTTTCAATTGTTGGAGATGAATCATTTTGGTAAAAATGTGTAACATCATCAAGATGAATTACACCAGTATCTTCTGAACTCATCTCTGATTTTATTTTTCTTTCTTGTTCATTAGACAATCTTTTAAACTTATTAAAACTTAGCTTCATATCATCACTTTTGTATATTATATTTTGAACTTTTTAATGTCATGAATGCCATCGGAATTCCAGCAATTAGTATTAGTATAAGCGAAGCTCCACCGGTTCTAGTAAAAAAAGCTTCTGTTGCAGCTCCCCATATAGTTGTCGAAAGAGTATCATAACCTATTGGAGATAGAATAAGTGTAGCAGGAAGTTCTTTTAGTGTAAGTAAAAAAACAATTATTCCACCAGAAATAATACCTGGCATTATTAGGGGAAGGGTAACTTTTGACATTACCTTAATAGGTGTTTTACCTAAGGAGTATGCAGCATCTTCTAATCTTGGATTTACCTGCAAAACAGATGCTCTAATTGAACCAATACTAGCAGGAATAAATAGAACAATATAAGAAAAAATTAATAACCACATTGATTGGTATAACGGAAAGAATAAATTTATACTCAAAAATACTAAGGACAATGCGACAACTATACCAGGTAGTCCAAAACCAATGTATGATGAGAATTCAATAAAATTATTGAGTTTATGTTTATAACGTGTAATAAGCAGCGCTACAGGCAAAGCTGTGAGAATAGTGAAAAAACTAGCTAAAAATGCAACATATAAAGAATTTATCACTGGATTTAAAAGAGGAAGAAGATCATTACCGTTAATTAGCCCCCTAATTAACCAGTAAAATAACACACCTATGGGAGTTAATAAAGAAAGTAAAATAATTAATAATAAAATTAATACTAATGGCCATTTAAAAATCCCTGTTTCTATGTGTTTAGATATTTTTTCAGCTCCTGAAGTACTTCTATGAAAAACTCCCTTACCCCTAGTAAAATATTCTATAAAAATAAAAAATAAGGCAAAAAAAACTAATAATAATGACAATATCGAAGGAAGAGATCTATTAATTGAGGCATCATATAAAGTCATGATATTTACTGTAAATGTATTATATCTAAGAAGTGCCATACCGCCGTAATCACTCAACGTATATAAAGCCACCAATAATGCGCCTGCAGCAATAGCTGGTCTAAGTAAAGGAATAGTTATGAAAAAAAATGTCTTTACAGGGCCGTAGCCTAATGACCTTGAAGCTTCTAATAATTGAGGATCAAGTCTTCGTAAAGCACCTCTAACTATCAAAAAAACATAGGGATAAGTCATAATTACAAGCACAAATGTAGCACCTGGCAAACCATAAATTTCAGGTAATCTATCAACTCCAAATATTGATAAAAACTTCTGCAATTGTCCTTTAGGAGAGTATAGTTCTACAACTGTTGTAGCTAGTATAAAACTTGGTATAACTAAAGGCAAAATCAACCCTAGTGTAAGAATTTTCTTGAGTGGAACATCCGTTTTTTCAACTACCCATGCTGAAAAGACGGCAATAATTGATGAAATTACAGAAACTAAAATAATAATAGAAATCGTTCTTAAAAAAACTAAAAAAACATTTTTAGTAAGTATAATACTGACAATTTCACCTTCAACAATTTCAAAGGATCTAAAAAGTAAATATAAAGCTGGTGTAATACAAAGTATTGCCACTAATAAAGCTAGTATAATTAAAAAAGTTGGGGGCTTACTCTTCTTAGTTATTATGTTTTTTACAAATATATTCTGATTCATGAAGTTAAATTCTACTAAATTCATTACCAAAATTATACACAATGCTAAATCTAAAAAATAATAAACTAATCTATTTGATTATTATCCTAATAATAATTTTATTAACTTTACTAATTTTTGACAGCGATGATGAACAGAATCTAAGTAATTTTGTCCCAACTGCAATCGCAACTATTACACCAGAGGCAATAATTACTCCTACACCAATTAGTATTTTGATTACACCTACAATTAATTCATCGAAATTAATTACTCCAACAATTGAAAAAATTCAGCCAACCCCGGTTCCACCTAGGTCATATATTGAAGAAATGGGAAGGCTAATATATGAAAAAAATATTAACGGTGAGACGTTATTTCTAAAATCTGTGTCTACTAATGAATGGGATGATGAATCTCTTGGATGTCCACAATCTGGAGAATACTATTCCGATAAAAATAAGCCCTACAAAGGATACAAATATATTTTAAGTGACGGAGAAAATGACTGGGAATATCGTACAGACTTGAATGATACATACATTATAAGATGCAGCGAAATAATAGATCATAGCCATGAGCTAATTAATATATCTTATGAGTTAGATTTATTCAATACAAAAGAAATAAAGCTCTACAGATGGAATTTTGATGATAATGAATTCTTTTTTCTGGAAAAATTAGAAGAAAAAGATCAACTATATATTATTGATATATTAGATACAGAATTAATTTTATCTACCCAAGAATCATGCCAAAGCTTATTTATGCTAGAATTTCAAAAAAATAATACAAAAGAAANCTTAGAATTTATATGTGCTGAAAATAAAACTATATTATTTGGNAGTCAAAATTTTTGGAATAAAAAGCAAGCAACTGCTCCGAATGAAATAGGTGAAGTTATCGGATCATATCTTACTGGACAACCAATCCCGACAATACCAGAACAATGATAGAATAACTGATTAAATGACAATAACAAAAGTTGAAAATAAAAATATCGAGCTAATTGATTTAGTTAAAAACTATTTGCCTGAAAAAGAAGTTTTATCAATAAAAAAAGCGCTAGATTTTGCTCATAACTCTCACGAAAATCAAAAAAGGGTTTCAGGAGAGCCATATATAATACACCCTGTTTCTACTGCATTTCATTTAGCTAAGATGAGACTTGATAGCGAGACTATTCAAGCGGGGTTATTGCACGATGTCATAGAAGATTGTGGAGTATCTCATGAAGAATTATCAGAAAAATTTAATATTAATATTGCTAATTTGGTTGACGGAGTAACTAAATTAAAAAAATTAGATATGATTTCTACTAATTCAAAAATGATAAAGCAATATACCAAACAGGAAATTTCAAAATCAGCATCCTTAAGAAAAATGCTGGTAGCAATGGCTGAAGACATCAGGGTGGTCCTAATTAAACTTGCAGATAGATTACATAATATGGAAACTCTAGAACATTTATCAACAGCAAAGAGAAAAAGAATTTCTAGAGAAACATTAGATATATATTCCCCTATAGCTCATCGTTTAGGAATGAATGAAATGAAATGGAAACTTGAAGATTATGCTTTCAGACACCTAAACCCAGAATCTTATAAAAATACTTCGAAATTAGTTAATAGAAAAAGAACTGAAAGAGAAAAATATACTNCAGCTGCAATAAAATCAATCGAAAAACCCTTAATTGAAAATGGGATAAATTGTTATGTAGATGGGAGAGTGAAAAATTTATATAGTATTTATAATAAACTTCAAAAATATAAAAATCTTGGGAAAAAATTTGATGAAATTTATGATCTAATTGCTCTTAGAGTAATATGCAATAATGAACAAGATTGTTACTCTGCTTTAGGTTTAGTGCATTCAAAATGGCGTCCGGTACCTGGACAATTTGATGATTACATAGCGACTCCCAAAGAAAATATGTATCAGGCACTTCATACATCAGTAAGAGGCCCAGGTAATTATCCTATAGAAGTTCAAATAAAGACAAAAGAGATGCATACAATTGCAGAAGAAGGCCTTGCATCNCACTGGGTATATAAAGAAGTTAAAAATTCTGAAATCAATATTGATGATTTCGAAAAAAAAATGTCTTGGCTTAGAAGATTATTGGACTGGCACAATGAAATGTCGGGGGATGAAGAATACCTAAATAATGTCAAGACTGACATTTTAAATGATCAAGTTTTTGTATACACACCTAAAGGTGATGTAAAAGATTTACCAACTGGAGCAACCCCNCTAGACTTTGCTTATAGAATACATACCGATCTTGGACATGATGCAGTGACAGCAATCATTAATGGAAAAATTTCTCCATTAAATACTTCTCTCTCTAATGGAGATGTTATAGAAATTAAAAAATCAAAGTCCAACAGGGGTCCAAGCTTAGACTGGCTAAATAAAGATCTTAGATATCTAATAACTGGAAGCGCTCAAACTAAAGTTCGGCAATGGTTTAGAAAACAACAAAAAGATGCAAACATCGACCGAGGTAAAGACATAATCAAGAGAGAAATAAAAAGGCTAGACATAAGGAATTTTTCTGAAGAAGAAATATTTCATACATTAGAATTTGAGAATTTTGAAGAGTTATGTGAAGCTGTTGGAATTGGACAAGTATCAATTCAAGCCATCACTGAACTAATACAACCAGAGAAAGAAAAAAATTCATACGATNAAAATGATATTAGTACTAATGACAAAAATATATTTATTATGGGAGAAGAAAAATTCCCAATTAGCGTTGCGAAATGCTGCAAATTGGTACATGGTGATGAAATTATGGGTTACTTAACTAAAAGTAAAAAAGTTACTGTACATAGTGAAAATTGCAGAGTAATTATTCAAAATCCAGAAAAGATTATTAATGTAGCATGGAAACATTTAGAATCTGCATTCCCGTCAAGAATTGAGATTCACGCTTATGACCGTTTGGGTCTAATTAGAGATATTACGGATATAGTTTCATCTGAAAATATCAACATACATTCCTTAGTTTCACAAGAACACCCAAAAAATAATATTTCTAATGTCTACTTAACAGTGTACACTACAGGAGTAGAACAATTAAGCAGGCTGTTTTCACGTATTGAAACAATACCTGGAGTAAATAACGTATTTAGAGTGTATAAAAAATAAATATATTAGAAGGAAAATTAATGCCACCAAAGAAAACTTTACGTTCACAAAAAAATAAAGCAGTGAGAAATAGAGCTGCTAAGTCATTTACTAGGAGTAGGGTGAAAAACGCTATTGATGCTTTTGATGATGATTCNGTTGACAACAAAGAGGAACTGCTGAAAAAAGCATTCTCTGCGCTTGATAAAGCAGCTTCTAAGGGAATCATTCATAAAAATAATGCTTCAAGAAAAAAATCTAGATTATCAAAAAAGCTTAATCTAAAATAATTCTTTTAATGAATAATTCAAATGACTTTGATAATCATCAAGAAAACAACAAATTAAACACTTCAAAAACAAATACACTATATAATTGGAAAATTTATCATCCTTATGAGGATATAGAAGATAGAGTATGTGTTGAGGTAAGTGCTTGGCGTGGGTTATTGTATAGATGGAGATTTGTAATACCTCATGATTACAAAGGGTTGATTAAATGGGGAGTGGGTAAATCTGGAACAGGAAAGGTTGAAGATTCAATAAAAAGAAAAATACAAAATGGGCCAGTAAAAATGGTAAATGGACCAACAGTATTGTGGTTCGGGGGCAACGAATCAATAAGTACAGACCTTTCAGCATATTTGATTTTTCAGGGCAAGCCCCCTGATTATATTTCTTTTGGTCAAGCTAAAGAAGTGGACGGACCGCCTTATGAAATGGAAGGTATTACATTTGGCGGGGATAATCATAGGCATTAATATACAATTGACATACTTTTTTGACTTTTAGTTACAAAAGATGATATTTTAGAACATAAGTGCTTATAATATAAATTAAGGATAATAAATGAAATCTATTTCTGAGCGTCAAGAAAAAATCTTAGCCTTTATACAAGAGTTCATTGAAGATAATGATTACCCACCAACTATCAGAGATATTCAGTCTGGATGTAATATCAGCTCTACTTCTGTAGTATCTTATAATTTGGATAAATTGAAAGAAGTTGGTTATTTGAACAGAAATTCTGAAGTATCAAGGGGCCTAAAACTTACAAACCAAAATAGTGATTTTAGTGTACCTTTGCTAGGAACTATCGCTGCTGGTTCACCATTTCCTTTACCGGATAATGATATTTGGTCAGATATAATTGGAAAAGAATTTGTTGAAATANCTCATTCTATGATTAATTCATCAGAAGGTGTATATGCGCTCAAGGTGAAAGGAGAATCGATGATTGATGCTTTTATTTCTGATGGAGACTTAGTCATTATGGAACAAACCAACAATGTTAGAAATGGACAAATGGCAGCGGTTAGAATTATTTCTGAAGATTCTACAACCCTTAAACATGTTTATTCTGATGGAGAATTTACCAAACTTGAACCTGCAAATAGCCATATGAAAGCAATGACTTTTGAATCTAATAATATTCAAATACTCAGTAAAGTAATTGGCGTTTGGAGATACTTAGGATAAAATTATTATTAAAATATTAATCGTTAGGAAAATATAATGCAAAATCTTGGACCCTTACAAATAGGATTAATCCTAGTCTTAGTACTTCTATTATTTGGTGTAGGTAAATTACCTCAAGTTGGAAAAGGGCTTGGGCAAGCTCTAAATGAATTTCGTGGAGCGGTAAACAAAGATGATGAGAAAAAAAAGAATAAAAAATAATTTATTATTTTTCTCCAACTCTTACCAAAAGCATGCCAATTTCAAATAGTAACATCACTGGTATAGCAACTAGAATTTGTGAAATTGGGTCTGTTGGAGTAATCAACGCTCCAAAAATAAAAGCAAACAAAATCATCCACCTTCTAAATTTTTTTAATGATGAATAGGTCACCAATTGAATTTTCGCCAACAAGAACATTATTATTGGGAGTTCAAAAATTATTCCTAACCAAAAAATAAAAGTTACCATTTGAGAAATTAATGGCGCCACCATTATTACAGGCTCTCCAATATCTTTTGACAATTTTATTAAAAAATTTACTAGCCTTGGTATTACTACAATATAAGCAAATAAAGCCCCTATACAAAAAGATATAAGTGAAAATGGCACAAGTATAAAAATGTATTTTTGTTCATTTTGCTTTAAAGCTGGTTTAAAAAACATTGATAACTCCCAAAAAAAATAAGGTAAAGTTATTATGACACCAAATGTTATAGCTAGTTTTGCAGCAACAACCCAACCTTCTGTTATTTTTTGAATAGCTATAACACCTCCATTATCCTGAATAATAGTATCTACATTTAAGGTGAAAAAGTTGAAAATTTGTTTATAAAAAAATAGAGAAATCACTGAAAAAATTAGTGCCAATAAAAAAACTCTAAACATCCTTTTTTTTAGCTCATCCAAATGTTCCATTATTGACATCATCTTATCATTCAAGAGTTTTTATCCTTATTTTTATTATCAAATGGATCATTAACCTGATCAATAATTTGATCTAATTTTGTAGATGATTCAATTTTTTTTATATCTTTTTTTATATCGTTTAAGGGGTCCAGTTTTTTTAATTCTTCTATATCAACAGCTTCGGTCACAATTGAAATTAATTCGTCTCTTTGTTTTTTTAACTGGGTATATAATAATCTCATTTTTCTTAAACCAAAAATTAATCTCTTGGGCCCTAAGAAAAATAAAGCAATAAAAATTATTAATAAAAATTCAAATCCACCAACACCAAAAAAATTCATTTATATATACCTCAATACTTAAGCATGTTTTTCACACACTATTTCATTATAAATCCTAAAGTTCATTTTCTTAAATAATTTTAGTAATCTACACACTGGTAAACCTACTACATTATTGTAACAACCAGAATAACTTTTTACTAAATTAAATTTATCATCTTGAATTCCATATGAACCAGCTTTAGATAGAACATCATTAGAATTTATATAATTTGTTAAATATTTATCACTAAAATTTTTCATAACTACCTTAGAAGTTTCATAACTAACTTCGTAATTTTCATTTTTTCTCAAACAAATTGCAGTAGTAACAAAATGAGAATGATTTTTCAACTGACGAAGCATATTTTTTGCATCAAATAGATTTTTAGGCTTAGGAAAAAAAAATTTTGAATTCCAAACAAGCGTATCTGCTGTTAGCACATAATTTTCCTTATTTTTAATATCTAAAGTATTATAGATATATTGGTTTTTAGCTATTGAAATTTTTTTAACATTTTCCTCGAATGAATAATTTTCACTTATCAAATCATGTTCATTAATATAGTGTTTAACCTTTTGAATTTTCACACCTAAATCTAATAAGAATTTCTCTCGCCTAGGTGATGAAGAACCTAAAATTAGTGAATCAAAAATTGCCATAATATATTCTATTGTTCATTAGATAAATATGCAATTATTTCTGTATGTTTTGTTTGAGGAAACATATCAAGTGGTATAATTTTTTCTACTTTAAAAAGATTGTCCTCACATAATATTGATAAATCTCTAGCAAAAAATTTAGGTTCACATGACAAAATTATAATTTTTTTTGGTTTTATTTTCCTAACAGCTCTTAAGACATTTTCGTGACAACCTATTCTTGGAGGATCTAGCAAAAGATAGTCTATATCTTTTGTCCAATCAAACAAAACATCCTCTGTTTTTCCCATTATAAATTCTATATTTTTAAGATTTTTGGAGTTGTATTTTGCATCTTGGATAGCTGAGTATGATTCTTCAATACCATAAACATACTTAACAAAAGGTGATAATAAAATGCTAAATACTCCAACACCAGAGTATGCATCAACAAGAATTTCATCACCAGAAAGTTGTAAAAATTCTCTAATTTCATCAATAGCTTTAGATAATTGCTGAATATTTACCTGGAAAAATGAGGCTCCTGCTATTCTAAAATTGGTTCCTCTTACTTTCTCATCATAATATTTTTGACCAGAAAATATTCCAGATGATTCTAATTCTAGCTTTGGTTGAATAATATATGAATCATTATTTATTGCGGTTCTTATACTAACTTGAGTTTTACCTGAAATCTGCTCCTGAATACTTCTAAGAAAATTATTGATTTTTTTATCCATAATCATGCATTCATCAATTTTTACAAAATTCCTTGAGTACATATTAACATAACCTAAATTTGAAGAGTTGTTATCTTTATTTGCTGTAAATCGCGCATGATTTCTATAATAAAATTTTTTGTCACTCGGAATAGTATCTGAAATTTTTAAATGTGAAATATTTTTATAATTTTTCAATTCATTTTCTATTCTTTTTTTCTTTAATTCCAGCTGAAAAGAATAATCAATATGCTGCCATTGGCAACCAGTGCACTGACCAAAAAATTTACACTCAGGTGATGTCCTATACTTACTGGGAGAAATTATTTCTTCTATAGTACAAATGAATTTTTCTGGATATTTCTTTAGTACCTTAACTTTTAGTTTTTCTCCATCAATAGCCCCTAAAATAATTACAGGAACATTATTACCTATAAATGTCAATCCTTCTCCAGAATCTATTATTTTATCTACAATTAACTCAAATATATCTCCAGGATATAATTCAATATCTGATGTAATATCAGGACCTTTATAATATTTTCTTCGTTTTCTTTTTCCCATATTTAAATTTAATTTTACTCTATCTTTGTTTCATTATAGAAAAATTAACTATAAAATATAAAATAATGATACCTGAACCAAAAGAAAAAAATAAATCTCCTGTAACTAGAAGATTACCTGAATGGTTTAAAGTTAAAGCACCTGGATCTGAAAAATATCTTTCAATAAAGAAAAAAATTGAAAATTTTAAATTAAATACAGTTTGCGAAGAAGCTGCTTGCCCTAATATTGGTGAGTGCTGGGACAGGGGGACGGCAACTTTCATGATTCTTGGGGATACTTGTACAAGAGCATGTTCATACTGCAACGTAAAAACTGGCTGGCCTATTTCAGTTGACAAATCCGAACCTATAAGAGTTTCTCAAACAATTAAAAATATGGAATTAAAATATGCCGTCATTACCTCAGTTGATAGAGACGATTTAGAAGATTATGGATCAAACATTTTTACTGAAACAATATTAAACTCAAAAAAAATAAACCCAGAATGTAAAATTGAGGTATTAATACCGGATTTCGAAGGTGACTTAAACTCTCTAAAAAAAGTTGTAAATGCTAAACCAGATGTACTTAACCATAATATTGAAACAACTAGAAGAGTATTTAAAAAAGTCAGGCCTCGAGGAAACTACGACTTGTCACTAAGATTATTAAGCAATGTAAAGAAAATAAATAAATACATGCCCACAAAATCAGGTATGATGGTAGGTTTGGGCGAAACTTTCTCAGAAATAATTGAAACTATGAATGACTTAAGAACAGTTAATTGTGACCTCCTAACAATAGGACAATATCTCAGACCTTCTAAAAACCATCATCCTCTAATAAAATTTTATACTCCCAAAGAATTTAAGGATTTGGAAAAAATTGGGCTTGATCTAGGTTTTAAACATGTAGCTTCTGGGCCTTTAGTAAGAAGCTCATATCATGCTGACGAACAACACAATGCAGCATTAGAAAATCTACTAAATCATTCGAAATAGTACCATGTCAAACCTATATATTGTTGCAACTCCTATAGGTAATTTAGAAGATATTACTATTAGAGCAAAAAAAATATTAAAAAATATAAAAATCATACTTGCTGAGAACACAAATAACAGCAAAAAGTTACTAACTAAAATTGACTATAGTGGAAAAATTATTCAATATAATGACCATTCAAAAGAAAAAGATGTAAACTATATACTAGATTTATTAGTTGATAATGATATAGCACTTATTTCTGATGCAGGAACACCAGGAATATGCGACCCAGGATCATTTCTAATAAGCCTAGCAAAAAAAAATAATCATAAAGTAATTCCTATACCTGGGGCATCTTCACTAATTGCTGCATTCTCTGTTTCAGGAATTTCAAGCAATGAATTTCAATTTATTGGCTTTCTTCCGAAAAAACTAAAAGCTAAAAAAGAAAAACTAACAGAAATTGAAAAAACTACTATTCCTACGATAATGTTTGAGTCACCCCATAGATTTAACAAAACTCTTGAATATATTGAAAAAATAATGCCTAATAGAGAAATATTCGTAGCAAAAGAAATTACTAAAATTTTTGAAACTTTTATTCATGGTAAAGCAAAAAAAATCAAACAAATTTTTCACGATGAAAATACTAAAGGCGAATTTGTAATTGTTATAAACGGAAATAAAACGATAAATAAACACCTGATCAAAAGTGATGAAATTGAAAAAATAATAAAAACAATGAAAAATGAAAATATCCCTGGAAAAGTAGTTTCTAGAATCATTTCAGAAAATTTCAATATCTCAAAAAATTCAGCATATAAATTATTTTTAGATTCACCATAAAAGTATTAATGTTAAATTAGGTTTATAATTATAATAAAATTTATAAGGAATAAAGTTGAGAAGGAATATCCTCGTAGGTGTAGCGTGGCCATATGTAAATGGTGAACCCCATCTAGGACATATAGCAGGCATGAACATGTCAGCTGATATCTTTGCTAGGTTTCATAGAATCGCTGGTAATAATGTTGTTATGGTATCTGGATCAGATATGCATGGAACTCCCACAGCATTAAAAGCTATAGATGAGGGCACAACACCTGAAAAAATAGCAACGAAATACCACAAAATTTGGGAAAAAGCATTATCAGATATGGGATTCTCATATGACCTATATACAAATACTCATACAAAAGAGCACGAAGCTGTAGTACATGATATGTTCTTAAAACTTCAAAACAAAAATCTATTATATGAACAAACTCAATCTATGCCTTTTTCAGAAGAAGAACAACGTTTTCTCCCTGATAGATTTGTTTATGGAGAATGCCCTCATTGTGACGAAACTAAAGCCAGAGGAGATCAGTGTGATACATGTGGAGTAACTTTAGACCCAATTGATCTTGTAAACATTAAAAGTGTTAGAGATGATTCTACACCAATATTTAAAGAAACCACCCACAAATTTATTAAGTTAAGCTTTTTTGAAAAAAACTTAAAAGAATGGATAAAAACTAGAACTGATTGGAGACCAAATGTTGTCAATCAATCACTAGGTATGATCAAAGAAGGTCTACATGACAGGGCAATTACAAGAGATATAAATTGGGGGATTTCTGTACCAGTTGAAGATAAAAAATATAATTCAAAAAGTATTTATGTATGGTTTGAGGCAGTTATAGGGTACTTTTCAGCAACAAAAAGTTGGGCTATGAAACAAGGTGATAAAGATTTATGGAAAAAATGGTGGATTGATGATGATGGTGAAACTTACTATTTTCAAGGAAAAGACAATATACCTTTTCATACTATTATTTGGCCAGCAATTCTACTAGGATATGAAGGATTAAACCTGCCAACAGATGTTGTTGCAAATGAATATTTAAATTTAGGAGGCTTAGACTTTTCAAAAAGTAAAGGACATGCTGTTTGGGTCAGAGATTTTTTGGAAAGATACGAGGCAGAGCCCTTAAGATACTATCTTACAAAAATTATGCCTGAAACCTCTGATTCTGAGTTTACTTGGAAGGGATTTGTTGAAAGTAATAATAATGAGCTAGTTGCAACACTAGGTAACTTTGTAAATAGAATATTAAATATCATAAATAAAAACTACGATGGTATAATACCTGATCCTATTTCTATAAATGAAGATGATCAAGTTTTACTTGATTTATGCAAAAATACTTTAGATGAAATTGAAATGAGTATAGATTCTAGGAAGTTTCGTAAAGCATTAAATCACATGATGTTACTTGCTAGAGAAGGTAATAAATATATAGATAAAAAAGAACCCTGGAAACTAGTTAAGAAAGATAAAAATTTATGTTCTACTAGTTTATGGGTAGGGTGTAATATAATTGTAACGCTAGGAACAGCAATGTACCCTTTTTTACCTAAGACTGCAGATAAAATACATAATATGATTTTCGATCAAAGCGATACACTAAAAGATGGTTGGAAAATTCGACCAATACCATCAAAAACAAGACTTAAGAACGTAAAAACATTATTTATAAAACTCGATGAATCAGTAATTGATTTAGAAAACTCAAAATTTAAGGACTAAATGTTGAATNCTGATGCAATGTATGAACCCATTAAAAATGAGCTTAATGATGTTTTTAAAAANATTNTAGATGTCTCNTCAAAATANGATAANGATNAAAAAAATCAACAAGTGTTTGAACAATTATCACATGTTCTTACTGTACCAGGNAAAAGAATACGCCCNTCAATTACTTTNTTGGTTTCAAANCTATGGAATAAGCCTGATAGTGAAAAANCAATACTAATGGCAACAGGTGTTGANCTNCTTCATATTGCTACANTNGTTCATGANGATACTGTTGACCATGCTAATCTAAGACGAGGACATAAAACTGCAAGTAGCTTATGGGGTAGAAATGCTGCAGTTTTAATTGGAGATTATATTTTTTCAACATCAGCAATATTTGTTTGCGAAACTAATAATGTTAGATTAATTAAGAGGTTTGCCGAAACAATTACAGAATTATCCAGAGGAGAATTAAATGAAATAAACGATTCCTGGAAAGCTAATATTTCAGAAGACAAATATTATGAAAGAATTTACGATAAAACTGCATCTTTATTTTGTACAGCAGCAGAAAGTGGCGCATTGCTAGGAAACACAGGTGAATCAAATGTTAATGAACTAAAAAATTTTGGTTATTTTTTGGGTATGGCATATCAAATTATCGATGATTTATTAGATTATAAATACTCTACAGATGACATTGGCAAACCAGCAACAAATGATTTAAAAGAAGGTATAATGACTCTACCAGCGATTTATGCATACAAGAATGGTTTAGAAAAAGAAATTGATATATATATGAAAAGTTCGTCCGAAAAAAGGCTAATTTTATTACCTGATATTATTGATAAAATTAGAAATTCAGGAGGTATCGAATACTCAGAAGAAAAAGCAAAAGGTCTAGTTGANAATGCATTAAAAATACTAAGTAAATTACCAAATTCTACTGATAAAAAATCTCTTGAATTAATTGTTAATTACATTGAGTCAAGAAAAAAATAAAACTCATAGGAGAGATTATATTTGCTAAAAAAAGAACGAGCAGCATATGTAATGAAAAAATTAAATGAAGTTTTTCCTGAAACTCCAATTCCATTAATACACTCTAATAAATTTGAACTTCTAATTTCCGTGCTACTAAGTGCCCAGTGTACTGATGAAAGAGTAAATAAAGTTACACCAAAACTTTTTTCTTTAGCCANCAACCCTAAAGATATGTCAAAAATTTCAGTTGAAAAAATTTATTCCTTAATCAAAACATGTGGGTTGGGTCCAATAAAATCTAGGAATATTTCAAGTATTTCAAAAATTCTTATGGAAAAATATAATGGGAAAATTCCAGATAGTTATCAGGAACTTGAAAAATTACCTGGAGTTGGACATAAAACAGCAAGTATTGTAATGTCTCAGGGTTTTGGCCATCCTGCTTTTCCAGTAGATACACATATTCATAGATTAGCTCAAAGATGGGGATTAACTAGTGGAAAAAATGTTANTNAAACTGAAAAAGATCTAAAAATTTTATTCCCAAAAGATCATTGGAATAAGTTACATCTTCAAATAATTTTTTATGGTCGATCTTTTTGCAGCGCTAGAGGATGCGATGGAAGAAAATGTGAAATTTGTATAACCTGCTTTCCAAAACGTACAAAACCATTCATAGCAAATAAAGCTTAAAAAAAGCATACTTTTTTCTTTTCGATAAAATATTACATTTTAACTATAAAAAATCAAGTATTTTTTTATATAAAATATATAATATTGTATTTATGGGGCCATCGTCCAGCGGCTAGGACACCACCCTTTCAAGGTGGAGACCGGAGTTCGATCCTCCGTGGCCCTACCAAAGCACTCACATAGAAATGTGATCTTTGAGAAAACTAGATAGCAAGCTCAAAGTCTTCTTCAATGTCATATAAGTCAAATCTATATGAACATCTGATACACATATAAACTGTGGGAATTTGTTTAATAATGAATTTTTTTAATTATTTTGTAAAGAATATTTTAACTACCTAATTTTCATTATCTAAAGAAACTTTCATTAATTTATTGATCATTAGTAATTCTTTTTAAAATTTATAAAATATATTAATATTGTTGATAAAGGGATGCTAATAGTCAAAATAATTAATATGATAATCATTGTCAAAGATGATAGACCTGTAATATCGAATAATTTATCAATTATAGCTTCTATTAATTCAGAATCTATCGATTCAGAATGATGGAGTAAATAGTTATGAAGCATCTTGAATTAGCCTTTTATTATTAATATATCTAATAGATTTGGATTTCTCTGGAAGACTAAGTGAGATAATTCCGGCAAATATTAAAGTTATTACACCAAATAAGAATGCATAGTCATAAGTTCCCCATTTTGTAAAAGACCACCCAAATAATATTACTGCCCCTGCCCCTCCAATTTGATGAGACATACTTGATATACCAAACAAAGTACCCATATTTTTTAGACCATAGATATCAGAAGTCAACGAAGCAGTTAATGGAACCGTTGCCAGCCATGATGCACCACCGATAATAGCAAAAGACCATATAGCATAATTTCCAGGTAAAAAAACTATAGATGCGAACGCTAAACCTCTTACCAAATAAACAATCCCTAACAAGTTTTTTCTCTGAAACTTATCTGATAAAAGTCCTATAAATATTACTCCAAGAGCATTTATAATACTTAGCAACCCAAAAGCTAAAGCTGCAGTACCTGTTGTGATATCTTCACTTACAGCCCAACGAATAAAATGAACAGAAATTGAGCCAGTTGTTATCCCACAAACAAAATACGATAGAGATAAATCCCACATTGGTTTCGTTTTCATTGATGAAATCCAGCTAGAAAAAAAGTATGGGCCTACAACTTGTTCTTCATTTAATGTTTTTTTATTTGATTTAGCTACTCCATCAGGTAACATATTTAATTCTTCAGGTTTATTTTTTACAAATAACAACATAAGTGGAACACCAATAACTAGTGAAAATACACCAAGAATCATCCATGAAGACCTCCAACCAAATTCTAGTAATGAAAAACTTAAAAAAGGTACAATTACTAAACTACCTATTGAACCACCAGACATAACTACAGCCATAGCTGTCCCTCTTTTTTTTATAAACCATTTTGATACTATTACACCAACTGTTGCTGGAGATACTCCCCCTGAAAAAAATGCTGTTATAAAACCGTATAAAATTAACAAACCAAAGACACTATTAACTAGTGATATTAATGCAGTTGCTATGGACATTATTATCAAAGATACTATGATAACTAACCTGGCACCATACAAATCTGCTAACCTACCAAGTAATGGTTGAGAAAATCCATTAACCAGCCATCCCATTGACGCAGCAAATGAAATAGCAGCTGTAGTTACCTGCCATTCATCTTCCCAAGTCTTAACAAAAATACCAAAACCTTGCCTACTTCCTATAGTCAAAAAACTTGTAAAAAATAATGATAAAACTATTAGCCAACCATAGAAAAAATTTTTATTTGATATTTGTTTCTTAATCATATAGCACTATTCAATCATTAATATTTCACACGNATCACGATTAATTATTCCATTAATAGAATCTTCAGGTATGGTTGGTAAATGATGATCTTTAGCAAATTTAGGAAGATTTAATAGACTATCAATATTATCTTGAGGTTTAGTTACAGGCCAATCTGACCCAAACATAATTTTGTCTATTGCCCCCCACTCATAAAATAATCTCATTCCTTGCCAAAAAGAATAAGGTCTATAAAATTGCGCGGACATATCAGCCCATACGTTAGGGTGCTTTCTAACAACTGATAAACAATCTGTCTGCCAAGGATGCCCTAGATGAGCCAGAATCATTGTTAGATTAGGAAAAGCCATAGCGATTTTGTCAGTAGTTAATAATGGATGAGCGTAAGTTAATGGTGCTTCAGCCATTGGAGATGTTCCCTGGTGAAATATTATAGGAATTTTATCCTTTTCTAATCTTGCAAATAGCCTAAATGCTTCTTCGGAAAGAGGGTCGAAATCTTGATAATTTGGGCCAAGTTTTATACCTTGACAATTTAGATCCCCAATACATCTTTCATATTCTTCCTCCCAATTAGGATCTAAAGGATGAAGTGTCATAAATGGAATAATTTTTTCAGGATTTTTTAGAGAAGTTTGGTAAGCTACATCATTCTGATTAAGATTTTTTGGCCAACCTGATACTTTTAGAACTTTTTCATTNGGCTTCCANGGTCTAGGAGCAATACCAAAAATAAAAGATTTATCAACAATTTTCATNTCTCTAATATAATCATCAATAGAATTTGTTAGCTGAACTTTTTCTCCAGACCTCATAGCTGTTTCATAGNCCATTTCATNTTCAGGNACTNCGTCCATATGACTNGGTAAATGTGTGTGTACNTCAATTATCATNNTATCTCCTTNTTTANATATTTTATATGAGATTTCGGNTCCCAACCNAGAAATTGNTTNGCNTTTGTAAGGTTATGNTCTTCCTCACTTTCATCCCCAGCTATAAANATAGAATCAAATCTACCATGACCTTTANTAATTTTATCTAAGGATAAAATATANGCNTTAGCTAAATCCTCTTCATCTGTNACATATAAATTTGTTATTGGAGCTAATNTTTCTTTTGCTTGNCTTNTTTTTANATATTCNTTTCTTTTTCTTGGNCCTGTTATTCTTAGNGCAATAATATTCATATCNAACCAACTNGAAAAATATTGACATATTTTTTCTCCAAAACCCTTNCTTANACCATANACNCTAGGTGTATCTAANGGCATACTTTCNGNTGGAAAATANTTTCTTTCTCTGTAATGAACACTCATAGAACTNGTNTAAATTCCTTTACTTATNCCTTTTTCTTGAGCAACCCATAGAAACGTATGTAANCCTAAACAATTTGTAATNTAGTTTTCTCNTATTGTTTTTANATCTTGCTTAGTATTAGATCCTCCNTGAGGACTCTGCATTGCAAGCCATATAAANGCATCTATATCTTTTANTGATTGAGNAATTGCATAAGGNTCATCTATTGANCCCTTAATCCATTCNATATCTAATTTTGGCTTTTTTATATCNAGNATNTTTAGNNNAAAATNTTTNTTNANTAANTATGGAGANATAAANGAACCCACCATNCCAGANCCCCCTACAAGTAATACTTTCATAAAATCTTATCCTTTCTAAATNTTATTTTTTCAGTCNANAATNTGATNNANTCTANAAGAGGCTTCATTTAATTCTTNTNTAATTTCTAAAGGTAATTTAATTGTCATNGCNTCAGCNGCTTCAGAAATTTGGTCTGAATTATCAGCACCAGATATTGCTAAGNTAACTTCNGNNTGAGATANNACCCATGAGATTGCTAGNTGTGACATTTTTATNCCTAAATTTTTTGAAATTTCATNTANTNTATTTATGAACANNCCNGTTTNNCCACTTAANAANTTTTCNTANTCNTTTTTTCTTNTTGANCCCCANANTGTATCAACGCNAGGTTCTTGATTAGGANNATATGCACCACTTAGTAAACCAACNCCTAANGGGCTATATGCCATAAATCCTAAACCAANATCATTAATCANAGGAAANATATCNTNNTCAGAAGATCTNTTTAATAAAGANTATGGATTTTGTANGCATAATAAAGGTTCAGCATTTATAGAATCTTGTACTCGAAGAGCTTGAACTACTTGCCAAGATTTATAATTACTCACGCCAACATATAAAATCTTTCCTTGATTTTTTAATATCTCCATAGCTCGAAATTGCTCTTCAAAAAATCTAGTTGAATCAAAAATGTGAAATATATATATATCTATCCTGTCTGTTGATAATCTTTTTAGAGATTTCTCAACTTGATTAATAATATGATATCTTGAAACCCCTTCATCATTTGGACCTCTTCCCATAGGAGACGCCACCTTGGATGTAATTACCAGATCATTTCTTTTATTTTGTAAGATTTTACCAAGCAATTTTTCTGATGAACCAATATTTTTCCTGTCATCCATATAACCATAAACATTTGCACAATCAATAAGATTAATTCCCTTATCAATAGCTGTGTTTATTGTTTTAGTAGCTTCTGCTTCATCATTTTGGCCTCGAAAACCTAAGCCTAATGCGACCTTTGAAACTTTCAAAGCAGAATTACCAAAATTAACATAATGAGATTGCATCAAGTTCTCCAATTAGTAAATATTTTTGTTAAGATTAAATTATAAATTATATAAATAAGTTATAAATATGAACCAAAGCATAGTAATAGTCAATAATCTTTCAAAAAAATACGATGATATTTATGCTGTTAATAATATTTCATTTTATGTAAATAAAGGTGAAATATTTGGACTTCTGGGACCTAATGGAGCAGGTAAAACAACTACTGTTGAAATTTTAGAAGGTCTCATTACGCCTGATTCTGGTGAAGCAACCATTGATGGAATTGATGCAGTAAAAAACACAAAAAAAATTAAATCAATTATAGGAATACAATTACAGCAAAATGCTTTTTTTGAAAATCTAAGTTTATATGAGATTATTGATATTTACTCAAAATTATACAGCTCAAATAACGACCCAAATACAATTTTAGAAAAAGTAAACTTAGAATCAAAAAAAAATGCGAATTATAATGAATTATCTGGAGGACAAAAACAACGACTTGCAATTGCTATAGCATTAGTAAACGACCCATTAATTATTTTTCTAGATGAACCCACCACAGGGCTTGATCCAAAAGCAAGAAGAAATTTATGGGAGCTAATTACTAACCTAAAAGATAATGGTAAAACTATTATTCTTACCACACATTACATGGAAGAAGCAGAGGAGCTATGTGATAGAGTTGCAATAATTGAAAATGGAGAAATCATTGCCCTAAATTCTCCCCAAAAATTAATTACACAACTCATATCTAGTGGATTTAAAGCTGAAAAAAAAATAAATGAAGCGACATTAGATGATGTTTTCTTAAACTTAACTGGAAAAAACTTAAACTAATATAATAATGAAACTTTTTATCGATTTAACCATAATCACAACAAAAATGTATTTTAGGAATAAACAAGGAATTTTTTGGACATTATTTTTCCCTGGATTTATAATGATTGTATTTGGATTTCAATCAGTTTTTTCTGTTTCTGAAAACCCTCAAATAAACATATTTATAAGTACAAACACAAACGAAAATTTAAATCTGGTCGAAAAAGAAAAAAAACTATTATCTAATATATCTAATGATATAGTAAATATTCTCGGAATTAATACAGTTTCTAGTATAAGTAATTCTTCAGAAAAAATTAACTACAATGAAGAAAGTATTATAAACATAAATATACCTCGAAATATAATAAACGACACTAAAAATTGTGAGAGAAATTTGAAAAATTGTGATGTAATTTTTAATTATGATGAATCCTTTAAGAAAGATTCCTTGACTACTAAACTAATTATTGAAAAAAATATTCAAAAAAGTATCATCACAAATTTTCCGGAGTTAGATTCAGTTTCTATTAATGATTATTATAATTCTATTAATTATGAATTAATTAAGGAAAAATCAAAAAATAACTATAAAAACTGGATCGTACCCGGTATAGCAGCAATGGCAATAATGCAGACAGGTATTTTTTCTGTAGGCTTTACTTTAGTTAGACTAAAAAGAACTGGAATGCTAAGAAGAATTAAGGCCACACCTGCTGGGGCATCACATTTTTTAGCGGCACAAATCTCCACTAGAGCTATAATTATTCTAATCCAGACTTATCTACTTTTATTATTAGGAAAATTTTTTTTAGGTGCAGATATTAATCTCTTAGACATTATTTTTTGGATAAATATCACTATTGTTTCATTAATAGGAGGTGCTGTTTTTATTGGTCTGGGATTAGCGATATCTGGTAAATCCAGAAGTGAAGATACACTTGCACCAATTGCAAATCTTATTGTTTTTCCAATGATGATACTTTCGGGAATATTTTTTCCTGTTTCATCCTTGCCAAATTGGCTTTCAAATTTTACACAATTTTTTCCTTTGTCTTTTCTTGCAAACTTAATGAGATCAACTACGATGGATCAGGTACAAATATTCTCTTCAGGTATACAAATAATAGGTCTATTAGTTTGGTTTGTTATCATTTTCTTAATAGCTATTAAACTTTTTGAATGGGAATAATTATGTTAGATAAAAAAACTTTTTCTATAGGAGAGTTATCCAAAATCACTAATTTATCTACTGCAACTATTAATTACTACGTTAAAATTGGAGTTCTCTCTCCACCAAAAAAAATTAATAAAACAAGAGCTGTTTATTCTAGTAATCATATTAGTTTATTAAAAACAATAAAGAAACTTAAAGAAAAGAAAATTAACCTCAATGGCATTAAAGAAATTATTAATAATTCAGGTTTCTCTGAAGTCATTGATAAAAAAAATAAACAAGAAAACCTTACAATTAGTAACTTAATAAAAGACAGTAATATTTCCGAGGATATATATGATAAGCTAATTGATTCAAAAATTATAAAAATACCAAAAATATCTAATGATGGTATACCTTACCATACAATAAATGACTTAACACTTTCTCAGGCTGTTGGAGATATATTAAGTCTTGGTATTAACATTCAACAAATCTTAAAGAATAAAGACCATTCCATTTTTTCAAGATTAGAATCAATTCTTTTAGCAGAATATATTAAATCAATAAAGGGTGAAAAAAATACAAAAAATATCTCTAGAGTTATACAATCTTTTGATACTATAAGAAAATATTTACGAAGATTAGAGTTAGAGAAAACTTTATATAAAAAATAAACTAATCTTTTCTCTTAGTCTTAACATAGTCCAATATTGCATTTAGTCCATCTTCATTTGCCCCTAATGATTTAGCCTTATTAAAATCATTAGATGAATTAATATCCTCTCCAATAGCAAAATAAGCAACACATCTATTACCATAAGCATCAACAAAACTATTATCGAGCGAAATAGCATTTGATAGATTTATAATTGCTTGCTCAAAGTTACCTAAACTTAAATGAGCAGTTCCCAAATTATATTGTATTTTCGCATTTTCAGGATCCAACCAAGCTGCTTCTTCAAATAATTTAGAAGCATCCATCGGATTACCCAGTTGAGCTAGCTTTAATCCTTTTTCAAATAATTTTTTCGAGTTTACTATATCTTCTTTAGAATTCATATTCATCTAATATCTAATAAGAATTTTCTCATTAAAAAATTAACCTTTTTACTTTTTTCAACTAATGGTATATGACCACTATTTTTAACTAATTCTAAAGAGGAATTTTGTAATAATTTATTAATTCTATATCCATGTTTTACTGGAAATATCTTATCATTTTCTCCCCAAATAACTAAAACATTTTTCTGTATAGAGGCAAGTTCTTCATCTTTGAAAACCATTTTTTGACCAAAGATACTTGTCACTGAAAATAAGCTTTTTCTTAATGCTTCAGAATGTTTATTGACTTTAGTTACGTTAAATGCATATTCTTTATAAAGGTCATATCCCGGAAATTTTGTTGACTGAACTTCTAAATTTTTTATAAGCATTTCATTAGATTTATTAGTATTAGAATTTATTAAAAACTTTCCAAGTATTGGAATGGTAGCTAATCTAAATACTAATGGAAATTCCTTACCAAGTCCGGCAGAGTCCATCAGAATAATTTTCATAAATCTATCTGGAGAATTTAATAAAGATGCAATTAATCCTTGCCCACCCATAGATAAGCCTACAATATTAGTTTTTCTAATATCTAATTTATCCATAAAAGAAATTATATATTTTCTCAATGAATCATTTATTGGCTTTTTGTATGGAATTCTTTCAGATAATCCAAAACATGGGTGATCAGGAACTACCACTCTATAAAATCTAGAAAAAAATCTTATCTGGTTAAAGAAAATTCCAGATCCTGCACCACCTCCATGTAATAATAATAATGGTTCGCCTTCACCGTATTCTAGATAATGTATATTAATTCCATCAATATTTACAAATTTACCCTGATAACCCAAGCCTACAAATTCAAGCAATGAACATAGTGATCTATATACATTTTCTTCATTTTTATTAAAATTGATAATAGTTTTGTCCATAATTGGTTAAAATTTCTTATATTTCAGAGTTATGTTAAAAGGAATATAATTAAAATAATTATTAATGATAATTTAAATATGAAAAATTATAAACATCCTAATGATAGAGGATATACTAATCCTGAATTATTTGTAACCACAGATTGGTTAGAAGATAATTTAAATAACCCTAATCTTCAAGTTGTTGATGTTGATTCTATTGAAGAATACAATATTGGACATATCCCTGGCTCATCTAATCCTATTGATAATTTTTATAAAACCTCCGTGAAAGATAGAACACATATACAAAATCCTAAAAAATTTTCAAATACAATTTCAGAGCTAGGCATTGATAACTCTTCAGAGGTTGTTTGCTATGATCGTTCTGCAGGATTATATTCGTTCAGGCTCATTTGGGCATTATATTATCATGGTCATAAAAATGTTAAAATTTTAGACGGTGGGTATCCAAAATGGCTTTATGAAAATCGTGAAATTACAAAAAATAAATCTATAATCCAAAAAAAGACATTTATTACAAAAATAGACCAGAATATTTTTGCAGATAAAAATTTCATACTTGAAAATTTAGATGATAGCACAACTATAATTCTTGATGTGCGCAGTGACGATGAACGAAATGGAATAAACTTGAGAGGTGGTTCCAGAGGAGGAAGAATACCAGGATCAATACATATAGAATGGAAAAATTTTCATACAGAAGGAAGTATACCTATTTTGAAAACTGCAGAGAAAATAAGAGAAATACTATATAAAAATAATATTACTCCTGAAAAAAATATAATCACATATTGTCAGGGTGGTATACGTGCAGCACATGCATTTTGGGCATTAAGATTATCTGGATTTAATAATATAAGAAATTATGATGGATCTTGGAGAGAATGGGCTGAAGATTTTTCTTGCCCTATAGAAAAATAATTCATCACCAAAACAAAAATGACAGAAAATAATAAAGATATTAAGAAAATTTTAGTACCATTAGATGGCTCTGCAAAATCTGAAAAAATTATACCTTATGCATGGCTTTTTTCAGATTGGTTTTCTAGTGAATTAAATCTATTTCATTCTCTACCACCGAAACATCCATTATCTAACTTAAAAAATAACTACTCGTTTGTACCAGATAATAATAATGATAGGGGTCTTTTATTGGCAGGTCTTTACATGAAAGAAGTTCAAGCACAGTTAAGTAAATATAACATAAGTTCTAAATGGGGAATTGCTTCAGGACAAACTGCCTCAATGATAGCTTCAAGAGCTGTAACAAGCTCTATTGGACTAATTGCGATGGTTGCAAACCCAACAAATAAATTAAAAAGAATTTTTTTCCCTAAATCTATTGATTATTTGTGGAAAACTACCTCATGCCCAATACTTATCGTGAAAGATAATAATTATAATATTACTGGAACTAATTCTATAAGTCCTTCTGAAATTATTACATCAAAAGAGATAGTCACAAATCCGGTTTTAGCAAATTTAATTATCTCAATATCATTAGCAACAAGCGCACCTTTATTGATTTTTTTAGATAAAGATGAAACTAATTTAGATGAAGAGATTTCTAAATTACTAGATAATTATAAAATTAAATATAATATTATTTATTCTCAAAAGAACATTACTGAATCAATTAAGAAAGCCGCAATAAATAGCCCTCGTGCATGGATAGTTATAAATTCTCGATTAAGATATGGAATAAACAGAGCTATAAATGGAAGTAATGCAGATGCTATTTTTAGAAGTATAGATAACCCTATAATTATCGTACCGGATAGACAAATTGTGAATGACAGATCAAAACAAGTTCATAAGGATACACAAAACTTAGAGATTAATAATTAATTTTTTTCCTGATTTTTTCTTATTATATAACTTATCAATGCTCCAATTGTACTACCGAACCAAGTATATGGAATTAATATCAATAGAATGACTATAAAAATATCAGAAGATATACTAAAAATTTCATCAATTCCAAATATTAATCTAAATATTATAAAAAATAATCCTGGTATTGACATTAATAGAGCCATAAATAATCCAAATCTCAAAGTAGATTTTTCATCTGTTTTTGCCACTCCTCCTCCAATAAATCCAGCAACAAAAGGACTTAATGGTATAGCAATAAAATGTACAATAGGTATAGGAATTGAAATCAAAATTATTCCAAATCCAATTAATACTCCATTAATCAATTTATCTACCTCTTATAAATGTTCTTGAATCTCTAGCTCAGAGCAGATTGCCTTAAACCACTCAATTACCTCTGGATGTAATGGAATACCATTTTTATTTCTCTCAATTCTTACCTCATGCTCTGGAAGACCTGGATATACAACTCTATCTTGACCAGGCATTGGCTTTGTAGACCTTAAGTTTCTCATCATACCATCCATATTATTTTTAAATGTATCAATATCACCAAATGCATCTATAGAATAAGCAGCAACAAAATGCCCTCTCCTATTATCAGATAAACTTGCAAATCCTTCAGCAAAGGATAATTGACCACATAAAATATCAACCATAACTCCTAAACCATACCCTTTATGTGAACCAAGTTCTCTTGTAGAACCCAAGGGCAATTGTCTCCTTACAGAATTAGCAGCAAAATCAGCAGAATTTCCTCCATCCATATCTGGAGTTCCATCATCGTGCGCTACCCACCCTGGCTCCATACCCTTGCCCATTCTATTTGCCAAACCTATCTTATTTCCAGCTATAGAAGTCATTGCTGCATCAAACATGAAATTAGGTTGGTTATCACATGGAGCAGCAAAAGCTATAGGATTTGTTCCTAATTTAGGCTCGGCTCCAAAAGTTGGAATCATTGCATTACCACCACCTGTCATACACCAGCCAATCATATCATTATCTGCAGCAATCATAGCATGATATCCTGCTGCACCAAGATGACCTGAGTTTCTAATTGATACTACTCCAGTACCAACTTTTTTTGCTTTTTCAATGGCAATCTGCATAGCTTTAGGAGCAATGATAATTCCTAAACCCTTATCTCCATCAATAGTAGCTGTCGATGGTGTCTCCTTAACAATATCCATAGTAGGTGTTGGGTTCAGAACTTTTGAATTATATAATTCAACATAAGATCTTAGCATGTTTGAAACGCCATGAGTATCAATTCCACTTTCATCAGCAAAAATTAATACATCAGCAGCTAAAATTGCGTCATCATGCGGTACACCACATTTCATAAAAATTTTTTCAACTATATCTCTTAGCTTTTTTATCTCTACTCTTACTGCGATATTATCTGGTACCTGAAAATGTTTAAGCAAAATATTTACTCCTAAAATTATTATGTTTAAAACTTATACTTCATTTATATAATATTCTATTTAATTTAATTATTAAAATAACTAATTATTTGTTTTTTTCTATAAGTAAAAATTTTAATTAACTCTTTTTTTACATAAAACATATTAGTTAAAACTCCAATAAATCCAAAAGGTAACTTATAATCCACTATATCTTCTACCATAGTTTGCTGATCTGAAAGCCTAGTAATTTTATGTAAATGCCTCCAATATTTATATGGGCCTAATAATTGCTTGTCAACGAATGAATTTGGTGGATCCCATAATTCAATTATACTTCTCCAGTGAATATCTTTATAACGTAATTTTAATTTATAATCTATTATTGTGTTATGTTTCATTTCTATAGGTAGAGAGGTTTGAATATTAAATTTTAACCACGGAGGGGTTATAAAATTTAGGTTCTCAGCTTTTGAAAAAAAATCAAAAGTATCCAAAATATTGGAATTAACTACAGTCTTGTCATTAAGCCTATATAAGTTTTTACTGTTTCGTATTATTGTTATAGTCAATTATGAATTTCTTTTAGATAGAATTATTTAACCTTTTAATTCTGTCATCATGATCATTAGCAAATTTTAATACTGCATTTAAAATTGAATCTTCATCTAATTTTGCTTCCTTTATAACATCATCCTCTGAGCCTCCAGTTAGCCACTGATCATCTGAGTCAGAAGTTAAGGAATATTCTTCAGTCAACTGTCCTAAGCCAGACACTGGCCAAACTCTTTTTGTTCCAGTTGTTATAACCATACAATTATTTTTATCTTTATTAGAGAGAACTTTTTCTTTATAAGCAATAGATTGATGATTAAATAATTCTTCACTAATTGCAGAAACAATTTTTACATTAACACCTTTTTGTTCAATTTTATTAATTATATTTACTAGATTAACTGTAGAGCTAGATCCTTGAACTATTATCACTCCATGTTTAGGCTTAGAATCATCGTAATCTCTGATAAGATACATGCCTTTTGAAGCTGCATTTATATCAGAATCTGAAAATTTTGACCTATCTGCTACTGGAAAATCTGGCCTAGCAACTTCTAAAACTATTATTCCAACCTTAGGGTCGCGAGCTGCAATTTCTGCGGCAGCAAAATAACCTGGAGCAACATCATTATAATCCCAAAAACTTAATATAATTACTTGACCTTTAGGAAATAATTTCCACACTTGAGGCGAGAATATGCCAAAATGAGTTCTTGCGTCAGCAGCAGTTTCTGGACCTGAATGCCCAGCTAGAATATGTGCTACACCCAATCTAAAAGGTGAGTCTTGATTTTGTTGACTCCAAACACGTAGTGGTAAATACATTAATGGTGTAAAAGCCCCATAGGTACCTGAAATAGCCCATACTCCCGAATGAACATCAGGGTCTTTTGACAAACTTTGACTTGTAAAACCTACCACTGTAGAAGCATTTCCTGCTTCTTGAATACCAGCCTTTAATCTATTTCCAACTATATTATCCACTGGGTCATAATGTCCCCACAAAGAACCTCCATCAACGTTAATTGACTCAGCTAAATCAGCAGCTGCTATAACAAATCTATTATCTGTTACATAGTTAGCCCATTTTATTATCTCTGATATTGCTCTTCTTGTGCCTTTATTAGCACCTGGCTGTTCATATAATGTAATTTTTATATCTTTTTTTTCATTAGTAACTGGATTAGTTACTGAGACATCAGTTGAACTTGAAGGCAAATTCTTCACCAGTAATCTTTCATCTTGAAAAGGGTCTTTTTGTGATTCTACTCTGAGAGGTAAATTATCATTGACTTTATCACCAATCTCAACAAGTTTATTAGATAACCATTTTCCAATACCCTTTTTTTCTAGAACAGACATAATGATATCTATGTTCGTTTTCAGTTGAACAAATTTTTCGGAAATATCAGTGACCGGCCCATCATATATTCCTTCAAATTTTACGTCATATTTATTTTCAAAAGATTTTGCTAAAGCTTGGAAATATTCACCATTCATAGGCATGCCATATGCATGACTTGCATGATCTTTAACCTGAGAAACATTTCCTGGTAATTTTCCATCTACAGCACCCGGCCAATACCCCTTTACAGTTTTCCCAACAACTATCATTGGCCTACGATCAGAACTATCCCACTCTTCCATAATTTTTAGAGAAGCAATAACTTGATCATAATCAGTGGCATCATCTAACTTAAAAACATTCCATCCATAAGAAGACCATTGATCTTCTATTTTATAAGTGTCTTCTTTGACTATACTTCCAACTAGCTCATCATCAATACCTGCATTGTTGTAAGACATTAAAACTCTTAGTCTTTTACCAACCCTTTGTGCAACAGCTTGAGTTTTAAACTCTTGAGAATGCCCAGATGTTAGTGCAAATTCACCCTCAATAGCTATAATTTTCAATGATGGATCAGCTCCCATCATATCCCAAAAAGCAGCCTTTCCTGCAGCAGTAGCTATACCTATCCCAGAAGGTCCACCATTTACATCATTAGTTAAATCCGTAGATTCAGAATGCCCAGAAAGTGATTTTATACCTCTGATTTTTGCTTGAGACATAGACGGATGATCAGTGAGATTATTATCTTCTAAAATAGTTGAAAGAGCGCCTGCTCCTCTCCTAAAACCAAGTGAATCTATAGAAAGCATAGAAGTTTTTGGATCTATTTTATATTTTTCATCTTTTGTATTTTCATATTCTCTCTGTAAAGATTCTCCCATAATCATCCATAAAGCATATGTTGCTGGAGCATTATGCCCACCGGCAAGCAAAAATTTATCCGCAAACGGGTGTTTTGGATTTCTATAATCGAAGGTCATTCCACCATTTTCCGGACCAGCTAGATGAGAAGCAACTACATAGGGAGTATAAGCTGTGGGTCCACCAAAATGCCCTGTTTGATGATAATTACACATCATTACAAAGGTCATTGTTGTCATAAATCCAATATCCTCAAGCATCGTTTTATCGTAAATTGGCAAATTTACTAAATTACTAACTTCATTAGAATTGTTCGCAGATGAAATTACGTTTATTTTATTAGTCATTAAAACATTCTCCCTATGTTTTGAATTCTCCTACGCAATTATAGTTTGTAATTATGAAAATATCTATCCTATTTTATTTGAATAAAATAAATTAGGTATTATTTTTTATATAACCCAATCAGGCAAAGAGCTTAATTTGAATAGTTGTTTTATGTTTTTTTTATTTATTATCTTTGTGGACAAACCAGAATAAATTATTGAACCAAAAGATAACATAACTGATTGAGTGGTATTATATCTAATAAAATCTATATCATGAGAAGTAATAATTATTTTTGCCCCTATCTCTTTGATTTTGCTCAGTACCTGAGTTACTAATAATTTATTCGATAAATCTAAATTTGATGTGGGTTCATCTAATAGCAAATATTTGGGCTGTTGCACCAAAGCTCTTGCGAATCTTACTTTTTGTTTTTCACCAGATGAAAGATCTTCTGTTTTATTTTTTCTAAGTGTCTCTAAATTTAATAATTCTATGGTTTGATGAATAATTTTTTTATCTTTTTTTCCTTGAAAACCCCAAAAAGATAAATAAGGATATCTACCCATCTCTATAATCTCTTCTACTGAAAATCCATAAGTTGGCTCATATTCTTGAGATACAATTGCAAATATTTTCGCGAGTTCCCGAGGAGAAAAATTCAATATATTATTATTATCTATGAAAATTTCTCCTCTATTACTTTTTAATAAACCTGAGATAATTTTTAATAGTGTTGTTTTGCCAGATCCATTAGGACCTAAGATCCCAATTGAATCAGATGACAAATCTATTGAAATATCATCTATTATCAATTTCTCTCTATATGCAAAACTTATGTTTTTAACACTAATCATTAATCTACCTAATTTAAAAGTCTCCAAAACCTTCAAAACTATCTTCCCCATAGATAATTTTTGCAAGCTCTTGTGAACCTTTTATATTCCAATAGGAAAGAGTTGTCCACCAATTTGAATTCACAAGATATACTTCTGAATTATTAATAGCATTAATTGAACCTAATGAAGTATCACTTATGAGTTGTTGATAAAAATCTTCTCCTCCCCATTCTGGTGATTGAGTTATAACAATAATATCTGGATTGATAGACATTAACTGTTCTTTATCTATAGTTGTATTTGATTGAATTCCAGCTTCAGATGCGGCATTTATTCCTCCTCCCAAAGTAATAACAGAATCTTCAGTAGAACCATCACCTGCAGTCCAATATGCATCCCACCAAGAGAGTGCCAAGACTGTTTTAATTGATTTTTTATCTTCATTGGATACAGAAGTTAATATATTTACTTTATTTTCTATATCCCCTGCAAGAATTTCTGCATTATCAAGATTGCCAGTTGCATAAGCCATTAACCAAAGATCATTATATCTATCTTCAATAGAATTACCTAATTGAGTTTGAACAACGATTATCCCAAAATCTTCTAAAGCATCTATAAGGTCTACTGAAGCATAAGAATCAGCAAAAACTATATCAGGGTTCAAAGCTATGACATTTTCAGGATCACTACTAATTATTGGTAATCCTTCAGCTTTTGAATAAATATTGCTATTTGAGTCTTGAGCAAAACTTGTTGTGGCAATAATTTGGCTTTTATCAGTGATTCCAAATAATATCTCATCATGACCTAAAGAAATCGTAGCTACTCTATCAGGTTTTTCTTCAATATAGATGTATTTATTATTAATTTCTAAAACCCTTGGCCAGGAAATATTTTTTGGATCCGAAATATAACTTATTTTTGATAATTCATCTTCGAATCTATTTACTGGAGTCACTGTGCTAGCAGGCAAAGCTGGCATTGCTTTACTTGCAGGTTCAGCTGGAAGAGGTGTAGGTTGTAGTTTAGTTATTTGACTTGTTTGATTCTTTTCATTGCCACCTCCACAGGCAAAAAGAATAATAATAAGTGCCGACATTAATAATTTAGTTATTTTCATGAAAAACTCCTCCTTAAGAAGTTATTTTTAATTAGTAAAAACAAAAAAAATGGGCCTCCAATGAGGCTCATTATCACCCCTACTCTTAGTTCAGAGGAAGCGAAAAATATTCTAGTAATAAAATCCATAGATAAAACAAAAAACCCTCCTGCTAAAGCAGATATAGGCAAAAGTAATCTGTTGTCATGACCTATAAGAAGTCTGATTAGATGAGGCACAACAAGACCAACGAAAGCCAAAATTCCACTTACAGAAACAGCGGCTGATGTAGCTAATGTAGCAAAGAATAAAGATGACAATACAACTCTGTTTTTTTGCACACCAACAGATGAAGCATATTCATCCCCAATCATTATTAGATTTATTTCCTTTGATCTGTATATAAGGAAAATCAAAGATAAAATAATTAGAGGTATAGAAATATTTATATGCTCCCATCTAGTCGATTCAAAGCCGCCAATTAGCCAAAAAAATATTGCTCTCATTTGAAATGGGCTATCACTTAAGTAAACTGATAAAGTAATCAAAGAATTTAGGAAAGCACCAATTGCTATACCGGAAAGAAGTAATATTGTATTAGATTTCTGTGGAACAAAAATATATATAGTGAATACCAAAAACGCAGCAATTAGTCCACCTAATAAAGAAAATAGCGGGATAATCAATATATTAACGGTATGTATTGCAAGGGATATAGGAATAACGGCTCCCAAGGCTGCTCCAGCAGAAACACCTAAAATAGAAGGATCAGCAAGTGGATTTCTAAATAATCCTTGAAGCACTACGCCTGAAATTGATAAAGCTAAGCCTACAAAAAAAGAAAGTATTATCCTTGGCAGTCTTATATCCCACACTACTGAATCATGAACCAAATTATCTGAATTATTTTGAAAAACTATCCTTAAGACTTCTGAGATAGAAATATTTATATGCCCTGATGATAAGGAAATAAAGGAAACTACAAAAGAGAGAAAAATAAATATAGTAGAAAAAACTAATAAAGTTTGAGATTTTCGATTTTTAATTATTATATTTCTCACTTCAGTACCTAAACTCATTAAAAAAATTAAGGTAAAAAAATATAATAATTTTTATACCCTTTATCGCGAAGAGCTAGATAAAAAAAACTTAGGCAGGTCTCCTGACTTATGAGTTATCAAATACAGTGGCGCGACCGTGATGGATTTTCACCATCTTCCCTATTCTCTCTAATTGAGCACCTAAGAATTATCTACTAGGTTATATTACTTAAATTAAAAAATTAAGTAAATAGAATAAAATAGTAAATTTTTTATATTAAGTTATTTTGTATCATTAAAGAATAATATGCCCCTGTAGCTCAGTGGATAGAGCAATGGTTTCCTAAACCATGTGTCGCGTGTTCGATTCACGCCAGGGGTACCATTAAATATTGTAATCTTTTATCACTTTATGTTTCTGAATAATCCTCAGAAAATATAGGGGGATCAGAAAAATTATCATCTAAACCTCTTAAGTTATCTGCAAGCATACTTATTGCAATAAAGGCAGGAATTACAAAAAATATCGTAACTATCCAAGCAAGTAAAATCCCAAGTCTTTGTCCTCTGTAAAAAGCTAATGAAATAATTGGAACTAAAATAATTCCAACAATTGCAACAAATGAAACTATAGGATATAAATCTTGAAATTCATACAAAATAAAATTATCGATCATAAATAATACTAAAGCTATGAAATCTAATTTTGCTACTTTTATTAAGCCTTTCTTAAAACCGTCGTTTTTATCTATATATAATTTTTTTTTTATAGAAATACTGACATCATCCTTAGGTAATTTCATACCACACTTACCACAAAAAGAAAGATTTTCTTCTAAAAGAATACCGCACATAGAACAATTCATTTTAGTTAGTCCTTTAGGATAAATTCCTTAATTCTATCCTCATATTTTTGATACATAAATCCTCCAATAATTAATAAAACTCCCAAAAAAACATATGATGTTATTCTATAAATTTGTTCCAAATTAAATGTGTCATATACGAAAAGTTTTACTACGGGTATAGCAAGTAAAAATATCGCTGCAGATCTAATCTGATAGGACCTTTTAGAAATACCTATAATAAGTAAAATACCAGCATATATTCCCCAAAAAATTGTCAGACCTAGGGCTTTTGCATAAGATTTTGTATCATTATCAAAATCAAAAATATTACTATCAAAAACTGATGTAATTTCAAAACTAATGGACCAAACTATGAAAAAGTTAGTCGCTACTATTGTAAATATAAATAAGTTTCTTATTGATAAATTTTCTCTTATTGAATCAAGGTTTTTATTAGTAATTTTAAAAAACAAATTTCTTGTATATAATTTTTTTTCCTTTTTTTTCATTTCTAAAAAATAAAAATAAGAGCTAGCTGACAGACATAATATTGCCACAAAAAACACCAGGAACCTTTCATTGAAAACTATTTGATAACTAGCCAGATCAAAGTTTTCAAAATCAATAAATAATAATCTAAAAATAACAACTAAAAATATACCCGATGAAAAANCNTGNAATTCCCAAGACNTAAACTTAATNGANAACCAAACGAAAACTAANGCCTGAATNGAGAATAATATTGTCACAATCGNNCCNGATAATTGAACNGGAATTGCAGAAAAAATACAAATNAAACCTACTCCTGCAAGCATTGAAGATAAGAGTGATTTCATAGTTACTACGAATNTANGATATNTATGCAAAAATAAAGTATAACANTCCAACAGANATTATTATTGATCCNAACCAAGAACTATTATNNNNTTGNAATAAATCATTNCTNATAATTATGAAAATTAATGGATTAAGAGAAATTGTAGAATATTCCCAAATATTTGGNANANCATTTTTTCTAACAAANTACNCAATAGTTATTANNAACTGCATTANGAAATTTATTGTAAGAAANCTAANNGNNTTNATNNTTGAAATATTATCTTTNTANANTTCGTTCCANGTACCNAACAATNGATANGATCCTAAAATTGAAAGAACTTTNAAAAATCTCCAATCCTTAAATAANGAAATAANCANANCANATAAATTTATAANAAAAAGATAATACACNAGTAANNTACTATCTTNAGGTTCAGNAAAAGTNGTANCTGATACTTCCCTTGANANTNCACTATCATAAATTAGTAANGGNGCTAATAAAGCTCCAATTAATCCAAGTATCGCAAGTGTTTGCGAACTCCTCAAAAAAGCTAATCTAACAGAAATTGCGCTTGTTAAAACTAGCATAAACATTGAAATCCAAGGTGGCTTNATTATTTCATAAATANTNGANCCTATAAAAACNGTAAGATANAGTATNGCNATNCCACCTCCTGATAAAGCAAATGAATANATTGGATATTTTTTTGANAAAAAATCTCCAAAAAANATAAGNANAAANGATATTAAAATTCCTGTTGCTATTTGACTNTGNTGATTAATCCAATTATTNGAAAAAGCATGCTGTAGAAAAAATCCAACACCTAAAATTAAAGCAAAAANNCCTATNCNTACTAACCAATTTCCTCCTANATATTCNTCNANATTTGNTAATCGNAAANTNTTTTGNTNTTTNTCTNTACNNANAGANGAAATTANAGAATNAGGNTATTTATTTTTTGATTTNGATCCACTTAAAATAGAAATTTTTTCTTTTATATCNCTTAAGTCATCNTTAATATTNCTATATTGNACATTNAANTCCTCNAGAGNTANNTNTTCTTNTTTCATNTGANTACCACAGTAAGTACAAAATTTATCACTATTAGAAACAATTTTGTTACACTTNTTGCANTTCATTNAAATTACTACTTTTTCTTACTATTTTTTTTCTTCCATGCTTCATACTCTGGTCTNGCTTCATCNGANAGAGGATAATAGCGACGCANATCNCCNCCNTTTTCTAGTTGAATTCTACTAAATTCTTCCCANTCATGATATTCNCCAATAGACCCTGCNAATTCTTCTATNTGTTGNTGAGGAATAACTGCTGCACCATCATCATCTGCAACTANCAAATCTCCNGGNGCAACAAAAGTATCACCACAAGCAATTGGTACATTTACTGCAAAAGGAAAAATTTCTGTTTGAGTATGATAGTTNGGTGTNACNCCTTTTANCCATAAACCTAAACCAATATCTTTNCTTTCTCCAAAATCTCTTATACANCCATCAATTATAGCTCCCAATCCTCCAGCTCCNTGAAAATATGTAAGCATCATATTACCAAAAACACCACTTTTCATACTTCCTCTAGCNTCAACNACAATAACATCTCCAGGNTTTGTNTGATATAAAGCATGNCTATGTAATTGTTTTTCAGGNTCAACATACTCTCCATCAGGATAAACATCTTCTCTTTTTGGCATAAATTGAAGNGTTAAAGCTGGACCAACAATTTTCTTACCTGGAGTAAAAGATCTGGGACCTTGAATAAAGGGATCTTTAATTCCAAATCCATGAGAAAGTTTTCCCGCGACAGAAGCAGAACCTATATCTTTAAATTTATTTATTACACTTTTTGACGGCCTTTTAATTTCATCGCCGTGAATGATTCTTTTATCTGCCATTTAAAATTATCCTTTTAAAAAAATTATTTATATAATTCAAAGCATTATATAGTCTTTTTGTAAGAAATTATATAATTTCTACTTATATTACATATATTTATCTTGACCATAAATAATATTACTGAAAATATTAAGTAAATAATATTACTGAAAGAAATACAATGCAAATAACAGATATTAAACCTTTTCCTGTTTGGGTAGGAACTCGAAATCAAATGCTAGTTAAGGTAGAAACCAATGAAGGAATTTATGGTTGGGGAGAATCTGGCCTTTCTAGTAGAGAACTAGGTGTAAAGGGAATAGTTGAACATTATAGAGAATTTCTTATCGGCAAAGACCCTATGAAAAGAGGAGCTTTATGGCAAGAAATGTACAGAAGTCAATATTTTGAGGGAGGCAGGACATTAACTGGTGCTATATCAGCAATAGACATGGCTTTATATGATATAGCTGGTAAAAAATTAGGAGTACCTGTTTACGAATTACTCGGTGGAAAACATAGAAATTGGGTACCAACTTTTGCTTCCGGTGGAGGTTCTTCACCTGAAGAAATGATAGATGTAGCAAAAAAAATAATTTCTGAAGGATTTAATTGCTTTAGGATTCACAGAGGATATAATGACGAAAAAGAAAATATTTATGAACCAAGAGAACATATTGCGCAAGTTGCTGAAGGAATTATAAAAGTCAGAGAAGCCGTGGGTAACCTACCGACTATTGGAACAGATATTCATCATAGACTATCGGTTGCTGAGGCAGCATCATTTTGCCAAATGATGCCATCCCATACCTTAGATTTTTTAGAAGAGCCAATAAGAGATGAGACACCTGAAGCATATGAAGTTCTTAGAAAAATGACTAATATCCCATTTGCAATAGGAGAAGAATTTGCTTCAAAATGGCAATTTGTCCCCTATATTGAAAGAGGGATAACAAACTATGTAAGGATTGATGTGTGTAATGTTGGAGGAATAACTGAATCTATGAAAGTTGCAGGTTGGGCTGAAGCTCATTATATAGATCTTATGCCTCACAATCCACTTGGGCCAATATGTGTTGCTGCTACAGCTCACCTGGCAATGGCAACACCAAATTTTTCATGGCTTGAAATAAGAGAATCTTCTGGAGAAGATAATGGGTTTTATTCTAAAGAAGTTTTTCCAGTTCAAGCTGAAATTTTACCTGGAAAAGTCATACCGCTTGGTAAACCAGGACTAGGAGTAGATGTTGATGAATCATCACTAACTGAACCATTTAGACATTCAGAAATGCCTCACCTAACTAGAAGAGATGGTTCACATACAAATTGGTAAAAAAAATAAATTAGGAGAAATATAATGAAGATAACAGAAGTAAAACCTTTTGCAGTATGGGTTGGCAGAAGAAATCAGATGCTGGTAAAAATAGAAACAGATGAGGGAATATATGGTTGGGGTGAATCAGGTTTTTCTGGTAGAGAACTAGGAGTCAAGGGAATAATTGAACACTATAGAGAGTTTTTATTAGGTAAAGATCCTATGAATAGAGGGGCACTTTGGCAAGAAATGTATAGAAGTCAATATTTTGAAGGAGGTAGAACTCTAACAGCTGCAATATCTGCAATTGATATAGCACTTTACGATATTGTTGGAAAAAAATTAGGCGTTCCTGTTTATGACCTACTTGGAGGTAAACATAGAAATAAAGTTCCTGTGTTTGCAACCACTGCAGGTCCTTATGGACAAGATATGATTGATCAAGCTAAAGAATTTATGAAAATGGGAATTAATGCCTTCAGGCTTTCTTATGACAATATGGATATACAAACTGGAGGATTATTTGAGCCAAGAGTTTCAATAGCAAATTCAGCTGAATGGTTAATTGAAGCAAGAAAACAACTAGGAAATCAGGCTATTCTTGGGGTAGATTATCACCATAGATTAAATGTTGCTGAAACTGCATCTTTCTGCCAAATGATGCCATCTCATACTCTAGACTTTCTTGAGGAACCAATTAGAGATGAAACCCCTGAAGCTTACGAGGTTTTACGAACACTTACTGATGTACCATTTGCTATAGGAGAAGAATTTGCTTCAAAATGGCAATTTTTACCATATATAGAAAGAGGTATTACAAATTATGCAAGAGTTGATATATGTAATGTAGGCGGATTTACTGAGTCAATGAAGGTAGCTGGTTGGGCTGAAGCTCATTATATTGACTTAATGCCTCATAACCCACTAGGCCCTATTTGTACAGCAGCGTCGGTTCATTTAGGAGCAGCTGTACCTAACTTTGCATGGTTGGAAGTAGCAATGGCAAGAGCGTCAANNGATTATGGAGATGGACCAGATTTTGAAATCTTCCCTGAACAAGTATTACTGGTTGGGAATGGTTATGAAGTGACTGACAAACCTGGATTAGGAGTTGAGGTCAATGAAGATAAATTAACAGAACCATTTAAATTTTGGGAAGCTCCCCATCCTCATAAAGAAGATGGATCTCATACTAATTGGTAAAATTACAAAGGAGAAATTTATGACTTTTTCTATTGATCTTAGTGGGAAAAAAGGAATTATTTTTGGGGTTGCAAACCATAGAAGTATTGCATGGGGAATATCTAAAATCCTTGCTGAAGCGGGTGCAGAATTATGCTTTACGTACCTTAATGAAAGACTAAAAAAACCTGTAGAAAAAACTGTTTCTGAAATTGGCAACCCTTTATTATTGGAATGTGATGCTACAGATGAAAATCAAGTTGAAAATGTATATAAAACTGTAAAAAATAAATACGGTAACATAGATTTTATAGTTCATTGTATTGCCTTTGCAGAAAGAGAAGATTTAGGAGGAAATTTCTCAGAAACAAATTTAAGTGGTTTTAGAACTGCTCTTGAAACAAGTGCCTATAGCCTTATTCCAGTTGTAGGTAAATCAATAGATTTATTTGGAGAAGATGGAGGATCAGTTATAACTTTAACATTTGATGCATCTCAAAGAGTTTACCCTGGTTATAATATTATGGGAACTGCTAAGGCTGCACTAGAAAATGAAGTTAGACAACTAGCTGTAGAGTTTGGTGGAAAAAATATTAGAATTAATTCTATATCTGCTGGACCCCTTCCAACTTTAGCTGCAAGAAGTATTCCTGGGTTTAGTGAAATGAATAAAGCCCACAGAGAAAGATCTCCGCTAAAAAGAAATATTAGTCATGATGAAGTAGCAAAGACCGCCCTGTTCCTATTAAGCGATATGTCATCTGGAATAACTGGAGCTAATATACCAGTTGATGCTGGTTATGGCATAATTGCATTGTAAAAAGTTTTATTTGGGTAATTGTGGAATTGGTTTTCCAGTTAAGTAATTTCCTATTATAGACCCTATTTCTGATGGAGCATTAGCTTTTCTTGAGTCCCAAACCGGTTGTAATCCAGTGATTACATTCTTGTCGTTCGCGCATAAGTAGTCTATAGAGTGGACTAAATCATCGACATAAAAATCTAACCTGAAAATTGTTGTACATCCTTCATAGTTATCAATAGGAATATCTAAATTTAAAACTGAAAGTAATTTCTCTGTATCATCAATACTAATCTGATCTATTTCAACAAATTCAAAATTAACAAAGTTTCTAGTCGATAATACAACTCTTTTAGTCCCATCAAGATTTAATTCTTGGAATATATTAATTGAAGGCCCATCTAAAAGTTGAATTTCATCACATCTAAAGACTAAAGTATCGTTTTCATCTACATGATATTCCCACGTACTTTCACCGTCTGATAAAAAATATTTATACCCAGGATACTCTCCCAAAGAGTCATCATAATAAACTCCAGGATCAGGACACCCATAAGATGCATCAGACCATTTATAAGGATAAAAATCATCTAAATAAAGTTTTGAAGAATCAATATTTTTTTCATAAATGAGCCTCGCCATTTCCTGTACATAAGAATTTGGAGGAGATTCTGATAATACTTCATCTGGTTTAGGTAAGACTGTAGGAATAATTACTGTAGGATTTGGAATAATAGTTGGCATTAAATCTACCATAGGTTGTTTTGGAAAAGGAGGAACATTTTTTTCTAAATTAGAAATAGTAGGTATTGGTGTCGTTGTAGGCTTAATGTCAGGAGTTGAGATAACTATTGTAGGACTTGGTAAATTAGCAATTGATGTGGGTTGTACAATTGGATTTTTTTCGATTGAAATTCTTGGCTTACTTTCAACACAAGAAGTATTTAAAAAAAATAATATCATTAATAAAAAAAATGATAAATTACTTAAAATTATTCTTTTGGTAAGAAGCATGTTAATTTGATCTATTATCTAAAGGAAGCCTTAATGTAAAAGTAGTACCTTTATCTTCACTAGTTTTAGAAAAACTTGAATTTACATCAAGAGTACCATTACAAAAAGTAGTTAATGAGTCAGCAATAAATAAACCAATTCCTGAACTTTGTTTTTCTCTTCTTGCTGCTAGCTCAGGAGTCCATCCTCTGTTGAATATATGGGGTAAATGAGATTTTTCAATACCTCTTCCATCGTCCCAAACCTTCACATAATAGTGCTTTTCATCTTTAGTTAATGAAATTTCAATTTGATTATTTGCGAATTTAGTAGCATTATCTACTATATTAGTAACAATATGGTCTAATGCAGAAGCGTCTCCAAAAACTATACCAAAATCACTAGGATCAGACCACCAAACTACATCGACCCCTTTTTCCTTACCTACATAAATATATCTATCGGTAATATTCCTTATAACCGAGGCAGGCTCTACTGGCTCTGAGGAAGGTCTAGCATTTGGATTTTCAAGATCTACCAGCACTCTAACATTTTCAATCATTAGTCTGAAATTTGGTGATTGCTGTTCAATTTCATCAATTAATTCAGTAACCATCCTTGGGACTTTGCTTTCAGTTTCATTAATCACAGCCCTAACTTCTCTTTCTTTACCTAGAATACGCCTTAATGGTCTACCTATATCATGGGCAAAAGTGTCAAAATAATTCTGAGTAACTTCACCCCAACTTTTTATTTCTTTGTCATCATCAATTTTATTTTCATAAAAAAAATGTATTAGATAAAGTATTATACAACCAATAATAAATAAAGCAGCTCCTAAGTATGCAATAGGTTCTATCCACCATAAAGAATCGGGTGATAGATCATCTCCAATAATTGGAGATGAAACTATCATTAGTATCCCTATTATGGGTAATAATATAATCATTTTTTTGATTATGTCTAAAAAGTTTACTTTCATAACTATTCAGGGTGTATTAACCTATATCCTCTATTCCTAACATTAATTATTAGCTCATTAGCACTAAATTCTCTTCCTATAGATTTACCCAAAGAAATTTTAAGTTCTCTTATTCTTACTCTTAATGATGCTCTTGAATCTTCTCCAAAAGAAAATCTCTCAAGCTTAGAAAAAGGTACTAATTCACCTTCACTACGGTAAAGTGCAGAAGCTAGCTCTTTTAATATTTCTAATTTCATTCCTTGGACATCTTTTACTATCTCTTTTTTCCCATCTACAATTGCGTATACTGCAGAGTTATCTGAATCTATCTCAAAAAGATTTCCAATCATAACCTTTTCTGGCGCACTTCCAATTAGTCTCCGTAAGCGTAAAACAACTTCTTCAGGACTAGCAAGTTTATCTATGAAGTCCACATTAGCATCTACACTTAATGTCGCAGTAACGGCAGTGTCCCTATATGGTCCTTGTGCGTACTGAGTAAACATTAATACAGGAATTTTATTATTTCTTTCAACTATTTTCTTTAATATAGATAAACCCTTAAATCTGTCCGTGTCATATTCACCAAATCTCACATCAAGAAGTATAGCATCTGGATGATGTTCATCTAATGCAAAAAGAGTTTGTATTTCATACTCATCACCAGTACCCATATTACCTTTAGGTTCAACCACTATGGTCTTGAACCCTTCTGTATCTAATCTTCTTAATACTGATCTCATCAAGTCTGACATATGCTCGTCATCAACAACAAGAATTTTTTGATTATTATTTTTTTCGTTTAAATTATTCATAATTATTACCATTATATATTTTTATGAAAAAGTAAGTAATATACATAAGAAATGTATAAAATACTCCAAATGGTATTTTTTTCTGAAAAAATAGTAATTATATCAGTGAAAATAAAATATAATTTCATTAATTATTATTTTATCTAAATATATAAAAGAAAAAGAAAATCTCCTTGAAAAATTTCGTTCATTTACATAATCATTCTGAATTTTCATTACTTGATGGATTTAGTAGAATCCCAGAGATGGTTAGAAGAACAAAAGATCTTGGTCAACCTGGTTTGGCACTAACAGGGCAAATATAGAGTGGTTTAAAGAGTCTTTCAAAATT
>PAOV01000016.1 GCA_002708145.1 Chloroflexota bacterium | reverse complement strand
CCGATAGATTCTCCAGAGAAAGATCCGATAGGAGCATAAAAGATGCCTAAAGATCCTGAGATTCCTATACATACCAATATATAGCTTATTTGATATTTCCAAAAGCGAAGAAATTTTTTATAAAAAAATGTAATAATTATTGGTATATTTATCATACCAAATGGGATAAAAGACCAACCAAAGAACTCCTTTGTTTCTTCTAAATTTCTTTGGAAAAATAAAAATGAAAAAATCGTAGTTATTATTATTATTGTAATTTTAAGTAAAAAAGTAACTTTTGTATTAATCATTNTTCANCAAGNTAATNATTATTTTTGATTTTANGTNNAGTTTTTGNCTNAAAAAGTTTAAGGAATATTCCTCGATAAAATTTTCAGCTTTTTTATATTTCGGTCGTTTTTTTAGCCCTTTTTTTAAATTTTGTTCTAAAGAACTTTTTAGAAATTCAAGATTTTCAAATGAATCATCTATGATTACACCATAAGAGATGATATCAAGAATTTTAGGTGAAAGTTGTTTTTTGCCAAATAATACACTAGTAAATATAACTCCATTTTTAAAAATAGTATTTCTTTCTTTTATAATTTGATCTTCTTCATAAATTAGATTTTTTCCATCTATAAGTATATTTTCAGCTGGAACTTTTCCTTTTATTTCTACTTTTTTACCTCTCATTTCTAATACTTCGCCATTTTCTAATATAAATATATTGTTTTTATCAATTTTTGTACTTTCTGCAATTTTACCATGAGCAACTTGCATTTTAGTCTCACCATGAATTGGTACAAAAAATTTTGGTTTAATTATGTTGATAAATTCTTTTAACTCGCTCCTGTGTGCGTGACCTGATGCATGAATTATTTCGTTTTTATCAGTTATAACCTTTGCTCCAAGTTTAAATAATTTATTAATTGTATCGTTAACATGAATTTCATTTCCTGGAATTGTACTGGCAGAAATTACTACAGTGTCTCCATCTTTAATTTGTATATTTTTATGATTATTATTAGCTATTCTTACTAAGCCTGATTGTTTTTCCCCTTGACTTCCGGTCGTTAAAATTACTAGATTATTTTGATTTATAGTATTTATCTGATCTGGCCTGACAAACAAATTTTCATAAGAACTAATATGCCCTAAACTTTTGGCTATTTTAGTATTTGTTATCATACTTTTACCAAGAATACATAATTTCTTTTTATATTTTTTACATGCATCAGATACAATTTTATTTCTAGATATTTGAGATGCAAATGTAGAAATAATTATTCTATTATTATTTGATTTAATTATCGAATCTAAAGATTTCTTTACTTCCTGTTCGGAAGTAGAGTATCCTTCCTCCTCTGCGTTGGTTGAATCAGACATTAATACTAATATTTCTTCATTGAGTAATTTTTTTAGATGATTTATATTAGTTTTGTATTCACTTCCAATTGATGGATTTTTATCAAATTTAAAATCTCCTGAGTGAACAATATTTCCTGCAAGCGTGTTAATTATTAACCCAAAAGAATCTGGTATGGAATGAGATACTGGGAATAATTGAAATATTATATTGCCAAGCTTGTATTTATTATTTTCTTTTGTTTGAAAAATTTTCGGANTAATAGCTGTTCTTGATTTATAAAATTTTTGTTTTAGTAATTCGCAAGCCATTGCTGGTGCATATATTGGGATGTCTAAATTATCAATTATATAAGGAATTGCACCTATGTGGTCTTCATGACCATGAGTAACAATTATTCCTTTAATTTTTTCTTTTTTTTTCTCTAAATAAGTTATATCTGGAATCACAATTTCTATTCCAGGTATTTCATCATTTTTTACAAACCCTATACCTGCATCAATTATTAAAAGATCATCATCAGATTCGATGATGGTCATATTTTTTCCTACTTCTCCTAGTCCACCAATAGGTATAATCCTTACAGATGGAGAATCTTTACTTCTCAAAAATTATTTCTTTCAAAAATTTACTCAAGAAAAATACCTGCACAAACTTATAAAGATGGAGGGTATTTTTTTGTTTATATCTATGATATTCCGTTATTATTTAGATATTTTACTGCATCATTCACGGTCATGATTTTTTCTGCATCTTCATCTGAGATTTCTAGTGGATTGTCGTCACTCCCAAATTCTTCTTCAATCGCCATTATCAATTCAACAATATCTAAGGAGTCTGCATCTAAATCTTCTGTGAATGAGGATTCTCCTGAAATTTCATCAATATTAACACTTAATTTATCTGCTGCAATTTCTCTTACCTTATCCAGTACACTAGCCATAATAAAATTAACCTCTCATATCGTGGGAAGTAATCCCGCTTTAAATTATTATTTGTTTTGATTTGTAAAACACTATTATATACATCATATCAGAGAAGATAAAACACCGTTAACGAACTTTGGAGACGAATCTTGACCAAAATATTTAGCTAACTCCACTGCTTCATTTATAATAATTTTTTTATTAAGTTCTTTTGAGAATAAGCTTTCTATAAGTGCAAGTTGTATTATATTTTTATCAATAAGAAATAGTTCTAAATTTTTTCTTTTAAGTTTGGAATTTATTTTATCGTTTATCATTTGTTTTTCATTAATAAAATTACTTACTAAGAATTCCATAAAATCAGCATCTTTTTTAGCTGTTTCTTTTTTTTTATAATTTCTTCTTAATATATCTAAAGGATTTTTGCCAGATATTTCAGACTCATAAAGTGATTGAATAATTATTGCTCTAAATTTTGTTTTATTATGTTTTAGTTTATGATTTTTACTTGTTGAAGAAATTACCTTAAGCTCATCATCACCTAAGCTATAATTTTTTAGTAATTTAGATGGAATCAAGTCTATTAGATTATTATTTCCGTCCATTTTTATGAAGCTGCATATTCCAAAACAGAATCAAAATCTGAAATATTTGTTATCTTTGCATCTCGATTGATTCTTTTTATCATGCCAGATAAAATTTTACCATTACCTATTTCGAAAAAAGAATTAATGCCATCATCAATCATATGCTTAATAGAATTATTCCATTGAACGCATGAAGTTAATTGCATTTTGAGTTCAGATTTTACTTCTTCAGCAGTTGTTAGTGGAGTAGCAGTAACATTGCCAATTAGAGGAATCACTGGATTGTTGAATTCAAGTGATTCAATAATCTCATTTAATCCTTCTTGTGCAGGCCCCATTAATTTAGAATGAAAAGCGCCTCCAACTTGAAGTAATATGGCTTTTTTTGCTCCTCGAGATGAAGCTAAATCAATTGCTAAATTTAAATTTTGTTTTTCTCCAGCAATAATAATTTGTTCGGATGTATTTATAGTTGACAATTCTACACCAGATTCAATACAGACTTCTTCTGCAGTTATTTCATCTAAACCAATTATTGCAGCCATACCTCCTGCGACTTGCCCACAGGCCATTTCCATTAATCTAGCTCTTTCAAAAACAAGCTTAAATGTATCACTTATATTTAATACTCCTGAGACTGCTAATGAAGCATATTCGCCAAGGCTATGTCCCGCAGTCACCTGTGGGATTTGTATCACGCCTGATGCTTCTTCCATAGCTCTCCATGTAGCAATAGAAGTAGCTAATATTGCAGGTTGAGTATTTTCGGTTTTAGTAAGTTCATCTTGAGGACCATTAAAGATAACATCTGAGAGTTTTTTATTCAAAGTGTGATCAACTTCCTCAAAAACTTCTCGTGCTGCTATTGAATTTAGGTATAAATCTTTACCCATACCAACGGATTGAGAACCCTGGCCTGGAAAAACAAATGCTATTTTATTATTAGTTGCAATCATGAAATCTTACTCTTGTGTGGTTGTTTCTTCTTCTAAATTGACAGGCCAATTGCCTGGCAAAATCCTGCCATTGTAGTACCCGCATTGTGTACAAGCTCTATGTGGCTGTACATGTGTAGTTGGGCATCGCGGACAATTTAAAGAAATTGGTGGCAAACTCACTGCATTGTGAGCATTTCTATTTCCCTTTCTTGCTCGCGTATGTTTTTTTTTGGGTAATGGAGGCATTATTTTCTTCTAATATTTATTATATATGTTTTAAAATTTTAAATACCTGTTAATTTTGCACCCATTTAGGTACTTTCTGCAAGTCTATTTTCTGTATAAATTAGCTTATTTTACACAAACATTTTTCATAATTGAGATTTTTCAAGCAATTTATGCATATTCCCTTACAGTCTTCAGTACATCTTGGAGCTATAGAAATTTCAGAGTATAACGAATTTATAAAAATAAAAGAAAGATCTAAAAAATTTCTTTTATCAAGATGATTTTTTTCTCTATCTATGAAATCTTCTGGTTGAAAATTCTTTTTTCCTCTATGAGAACCTAAAATATCGTTATTGTATAGAAAATATTCTTCTTCAAAATTTGATTTTATAGTCTGAGTCATTTCTGTATTACATCTGCTACAAATTATTTTAATTTTGGCACATATTTTACCTATAGCAATAATAGTGTTTGTAGCTCGTATAAAATTAATGTCGGCAATTATATTATTGAAAATTTCATTCGGTGTGAATAAGTTTTCTTCTTTAATTATTTCTTTTTTTGTATCGCCCACTTCTCCAGTTACTAGACTTGAAAGATTGAGATAAAAAAAATTTTCGTTTTTATTTTTCATTTACTTAAATTGATACTAACCTGTTATTATTTGTCATAATAATTTAGAGTTTATAATGGGATAATCGTAAAATAAAACTAATTATTTTATTTTTTGGAGCATAATTTTGAAAATTCTTGGAATTGATCCTGGGCTAACAAATACTGGTTATGGATTAATACAGGTAGAAAACAGAAATTATAAATCACTTGAGGGAGGGGTAATTAGGACTAAAGCAAGTCAGCCTTTAGAAAGCAGATTATATTCAATTTACTCAGTCATAAAAGAGATTGTGGAAGAATTTTCTCCAAATAGTGTTGCAATTGAAGAGCTTCATTCAAGGTCTAGATTTGTCAAAACTGCTATTTTATTAGGGCATGCAAGAGGTGCGGCTATTGTTGCAGTTGGTGAATTCAATATCCCCGTTTTCAATTATCAACCAACTCAAGCTAAAAATATGATTACAGGATTTGGTGGGGCTTCTAAAGAACAAATAAAAATTGCAGTTTCTGAATATTTGGGAGAGTCAAATATAATTAAAAATGAACATATGGCAGATGCATTTTCTATTGCGATATGTCATGGTATGATGATAGAAAAATCAATTTAAATTTATGATTAGTTTTATTTCAGGTAAAGTACGCAAAATAACACAAGATCCATCAGTTATTACTATAGATAATAATGGAATTGGGTATGATGTTAATCTTCCTGTGTATGTTTACCAATCACTGGTTTCCGATAATATTGAAAAAGGGTCCAATATTGAGCTTGAAGTTTATTATCATGTAACGGAGAGACAGCCTAAACCTATATTAGTAGGTTTTAGGCATCCGACAGAAAAAGATTTTTTTGAAAAATTAATACAAGTTGAAGGCATAGGACCGTTAAAAGCAGCTAATGCATTAATTCTTGCAGCTTCAAATATAGCATTGGCGATTGAAACTGAGGATGTAGCATCTCTTCAAAAGTTACCTGGAATTGGCTCAAGAGCAGCTCAAAAAATTATTGCAACTTTGAAAGGCAAAGTAACACAGACAGCTCTATATAAGAATGACAATTATGATGAAGTAACTCTCGAGTCTAGTAAAAAATTATCTCAAACTGTAGTTTCTGAAGGCATCGATGCATTAGTTAGTTTGGGTTACAGATTATCAGAAGCACAGAGCCAGATCCAAGAAGCAGTATCAAGAAATTCTCTATGCGAGGATGACCTTCAAGAGTTACTGAGAGAAGTATTTAAATCTAATATATCAAAATGAAAAGGTAGATTTTGTCCAAAAATAAAAAAAATAATGCTAGAGAAAAAATTATTGAGTCAAAAAATGTTCCTAACAAAAATGATTCTGCTCTAAAAGAAGATGAGAAAATTTTACAAAGTTTGAGGCCTAGAAAATTTTCTGATTATGTTGGTCAAAAAAGTGTGGTAGAAAGTATCTCTATAGCAGTAAAGGCCAGTAAAGAAAGAAAAGATACCCTTGATCATTCATTGTTTCATGGTCCTCCAGGACTAGGTAAAACTACAATTGCTCATATTATTGCCCATGAAATGGACGCTAAACTTTTTCATACTTCAGGTCCTGCTCTAGAAAGACCAGCAGATGTTGTAGGTCTTCTTTCTAATCTAAAAAATAGTGATATATTATTTATTGACGAAATTCATAGATTATCTACAAGTGTTGAAGAATATCTTTATTCTGCTATGGAAGATTTTAGAGTAGATTTTGTTACAGGTTCGGGTGCATTTGCAAAAACAATTAATTTACCTTTAAGTCAGTTTACTCTTATAGGTTCTACGACTAGAGTAGGAATGCTTAGTGCACCATTAAGAGAAAGATTTGGTCTGTCTTATCATTTAGATTACTATTCTATCGAAGAACTTTCGGATGTTGTTTTGAGATCAGCTAAGATTTTAGACGTTAATATTAATGAAGAAGGTGCAAATGAAATAGCTAATAGATCTAGGGGTACTCCTCGAATATCTAATAGATTATTAAAAAGAGTAAGAGATTATTCACAAGTAAAGCATGACGGGAAAATCAACAGAAATATAGCATCTGAAGCTCTTGAGATTGAAGGGATAGATAATTTAGGCTTAGATAGACTAGATAGAGTTTATTTGGAAACTTTATTAAAAAACTATAAGGGTGGACCTGCAGGTATTCAAGCTTTGGCGGCTACAATAAATGAAGATCAACAAACATTAGAAGATGTAGTTGAGCCTTACTTATTAAAAATTGGTTTTATCATAAGAACCCCACAGGGTAGGAAATGTACCAAGGAAGCCTTTAAACATTTGGGGATGACTCCACCTGTTGATAATCTTATTCAAAAAAATTTTTTTGAATAAGAGTTTTTGAATAAGAGATAATATGTGATTTTTATCATGTGCCTGAAGTACTATTTGTTATTTTTTGTATTATGTGATTTGGAATATCATCAAATGAGGAATAATTAAGTGATGAAAGACTATAGTATAATCCTTTATTTTTAATAAGATTCTCATGAGTATCTTGTTCAATAATTTCACCATTTTGCAGTACGATAATTTTATCAGCTCCCCTTATAGTAGCTAGTCTATGTGCAATCACCATAGCAGTTCGACCTTCTAGCAAAACTTTTAATGCATTTTGGATTTGCATTTCTGTATATGAGTCGATATTTGCTGTTGCTTCGTCAAGTATTATGATTTTAGAATCTCTAACAATTGCTCTAGCAAAAGAAATTAATTGTCTTTGTCCAATTGAAAGATTTTCTCCTCTTTGCTCAAGCTGTGTGTCATATTTATCTGGTAATTCCATAATATAATCATGTACTCCTACAGCTTTAGCAGCATCTACTACTTTTTGGAATGAAATATTTTTCGTTGAGTAAATTATATTTTCTAAAATACTACCAGAGAATAAAAATGGTTCTTGTAAAACCATAGAAACATTGTTTCCTAATGATTGTAATTTTATATCTTTTATATTTACCCCTCCGATTTTAATTTCCCCTTCCCATATTTCATAAAATCTATGTACTAATGCTGTTGTTGAAGTTTTTCCTGAACCTGTTGGACCTACTAAAGCTATAGTTTCTCCAGGTTTGATTTTAAAATTTATATTTTTTAATATTGGTTGATTAGGAAGATAGCCAAAAGTTACATTATTAAATTCTATTGAAGGATCCAAATCATCCATAATAATAGAGTTTTCTTTATCTTTCATTTCAACAGGTACATCGATAACTTCAAAGATTCTTTCTCCAGATGCCATGGCCCTTTGTAAAACACTATAGTGCATTGTTAAGGCTCTAATTGGATCAAAAAATCTTTGAATGAATAATACAAATGCAACCATAACTCCAGTTTCAATTTCTCCATTTAAAACAAATATACCCCCAACTATTACAACTATTCCTCTGGCAATACCGCTAAGTGAATCAACAGTTGGAAGCATAATTACACCAATTCTTGAAGCTTTTAATGCTGCTCTTAAATTTTCTTTTGCTCTTAGGTCAAAAAGATCATAGTTTACATATTCTCTTGTCATTCCTTGTACAGCTCTGACTCCATTGATATTCTCTGCTAAAGCTCCGCTGACAATTGATGAAGTTATTCTTGCTTTGAGAAATGCACTTCTTGCGAATGGAATCCATATTATTCTGATTAGTAATAATGCAGGTATAACAACCATTGTTAATAAACCTAGTCTAAAATCTAACCAAAGCATAGTTATAATAATCCCTACAATTAATACAAAATCACCTATGGCGAACACCGCAGTGTGCAAAAACTCTTGTAACGCAGCGACATCTCCTTGTAATCTGGACATTAATTTACCACTCTCAGTTTTGTCCATAAATGATAAAGAAACGCTTTGTAGGTGTTCATACATAGCAGTTCTCATATCAAAAAGTATATGTTCGGCAACTCTACCAACTAATATTTCTTGAAGATAATTAGAGATAAAATTAAAAATAATCGCAACAAAGAAGCCGGCTACAAATAAATATAGTAAATTGGTATTATTATTATCTCCTGATAATGTTGAATCAAAAACATTCTTAATTATTAATGGTATTGAGATTGATGTAATAGTGAAAATAATCACTGCAATAAGAGCAGGAATGAGTTGTCTTTTATAAGGTTTTACATAACTAAAAAATCTTTTTATTACATCTCCGTTAAATTTTTCGCTAAATACCTCCTCTTCAAGATTAGAAGCAAGAACTACAGATGCTTTAGGTGGTATTTCATGGCTTCTCTCAGAGAATTTTTTCATACTCAAATTTTCCCTCTTGCTTTATTTTGTAAATTGTATAAATCTTGGTATTGGCCTTTTAATTCTAATAATTCGTTATGACTTCCTGACTCAACAATTCTACCCCTATTAAGAAACAAAATTTTATTTGCATGCATCAAAGAACTTAATCTGTGTGAAATGATTATTGTTGTTGTTTTGGATGTTAGGCTTTTCAATTCTTCTCTGATTTTTCTTTCGGTACCTGCATCGATTGCAGCTGTCGAATCGTCAAAAATAATGATATTTGGATCCATCATCACAGATCTAGCTATTGAAAGTCTTTGTCTCTGACCTCCTGATAAAGAAACCCCTCTCTCTCCAACAAGAGTTTTATATTTTTCCGGTAATCTTTCAATATATTCTGCAAGTTGCGCATGATGCGTAGATTTTTCTACTCTATCATCAGGAGCCCAAGGATTTCCGTATGCTATGTTATGCTCTATAGATGCTGTAAACATAAATGTATCTTGTTCCACAACACATACTGCATGCCGAAGAGATTCTAGAGTGAAATTACGAATATCAATATCATCTATTAATATTGGACCACCACTCGGATCATAAAACCTAGGAATAAGGTGAGCTATTGTTGATTTACCGCTACCTGGAGGGCCAACTATACCTAAAGTTTCGCCAGGATTAATTTTGAAGCTTACATTATGAATTGTTTCATGATTATCACCCTCATAAGTAAAACTAACATTTCTAAATTCAAGACTTCCTTTATTTACTTTAACATCTTTTGAACCATCTTCATCATGTATATTCGGTTCTAAATCTAATATTGCAAATAATCTTCCTCCTGATGCTGAACCTCTTGCAAATCCATTAATCATCAAACCAATTTGTCTAACTGGATCTAAAAGAATACTCATAAATGCCAGAAATTGAGTTAGTTCTCCTGGAGTTATAGAACCGCTCATTACTTGTCTACCACCAACTAATAAAACGATACCCATGGAAATAAAAAAAGCTGTACTAATTTGAGATATGCTTTGTGATCTTATACTTACTTGTTCATTAGATAATTTGAGAGCTTCATCAGAAATTACTTGGTATTTTTTCATTTCGAATTCTTCAGCAGAAAATGCTCTTACAACCCTAATCCCACCTAAGTTTTCATCCATTGTTTTTGTTAGAACTGAAAGTTTATCTTGTAATGCATACCAATTTGAACGAAGTTTCAACCTTGCTGTGGTTGCTTTCCATGCTACAAAAGGAACAAAACTCAGGCTTATTACCCCTAAAACAGGATTAGTTGTTATCATCAAGAAAGTTCCTGTACCAATTAATGAGGTAAGAAAAATTACTCTCAGTATTGCTGTTTGTACAAACATTCTTATTCCTTCAACATCTAATATTCCTCGAGTAATTAGATCTCCAGTATGAACCCCTGCGTGATAACTAAAAGATAGTCTTTGTAATTTTTCGTAATACATCATTCGGAGCTCATAACCAATATGTTGTCCTATCGATTCTCCGAAATAAACATGAATCATCGAAAATGTACCTCTTCCTATTGAAGAGATAAGTAACAAAAAACATATAAAATATAACTGATTTTTCGAATCGTTAATTGTTGAGACTTCACCTGAGTTACTACTTAACAAGTTATTAGCAGCATCTACAGCATTCCCTAATAATAATGGTATATATAATGAAAATCCTGTCGAAAGAAATATAGCTGATATTCCAAAAAATAGTTTCCATTTATACTTAAATGACATTTTGATAATTCGGGTAAAAACTTTAAAAGAATCGTTATTTTTTAATGGTCTTGCAGAAATAGTTTGATTTTTAACTATCATTTGGTGTAAATTTCTTTATAATGTGCATGTATTTATTATTTAAACTTAATTCACTTAAGTCAATTTTTACATAAATAATTTTTGTAAATATAATAGAAAGTAATACACATTTTTTTGATTTTTATGAAAAATATTCTCTTAAACATTAAAAATAGCTATAAAGTACGATTAGCTGTAAAAGAAGATTCCAATGAAATTACAAAACTTGAAGATCAAGTTTTTAATGAGGATAGTCATTCTGTATCATTCATTAATGAGCTAAACTATGAAAATAAATACCACCTTTTACTGGTAAGAGAAATTAGTCCGAATAAAAATATAATTCTCAAGCTTGTGAAAAAAATATTGAAATTATGGAGTTTTTTTTCTATAAGATTTATGCAATCAATAGAAGGTGATTTTATCTCAGGTTTTATAGGTATATGGTTTTATCAAAAGGAATCATATATATCCACTTTTGCTGTAAGAGAGTTTGAGCGTGGTAAAGGACTTGGTGAATTGTTATTAATTCATGCTTTAGCTAATGTGATAAATAGCGGTGGAGAATCTATGTCACTTGAGGTAAGACAATCAAATTACCAGGCAATAGAATTATATAAAAAATTTGGTTTTCATAAAGTTGGTATTAGAAAATTTTATTATTCAAATAATAATGAAGATGCGGCAATTATGACGGTAAATGATATTAATACTTTAGATTATAAAAATAGAATTTTATACCTAATAAATAATCACTCAGAAAAATGGGGTATGCTTAATAAGGTAAGTGTAGTTAACTAGATAAATTTCCTGAGTATAAAATAAAAATTAAATATATAATATTTAGTGTTACAGCCCATGAGAGCCATTTTTTTTGAACATTTTTGAAATGCTCAACAGATTTCCATTTTTTGCCTTTCCAAGCAAGCTCATTTCCTCTGAAACCTAAAAAAATACTACAAACAATCAATGCTACTACTCTCATTTCATCAGAAAAAATTGGAAGATATAGTCCTAACATAATAATTGCAATAGGTACTCCAGAAAATAATCCCCATAGCGGCGGTATTAAGAATGCTGCCCAATTCCACCCTTTGATCTCTTTTGGAACATCTGATTTTTTATCTCCCGAGTTATTATTTTTATAATCAGAAGAGTTAGGTTGCTCTAAGTTTGAAGACTTTTGTTCTTTTTCATTGTCATTATTATCTAGATTAGTAAGAAGAGGTTCATTGAAAGGTTTTTTATTTTCAGGTGTAAATTCTACTCCACAAGACCAACAATAAAAAGAGTTAACATAATCAAAATTTTCACATTCGTTACATATGATTTTATTCAGACTAGTTTTTTCAACATCGGTTTGCTTAATTAGTTTTTCACCACAACGCCCACATCCATAATCATTGTTTCCATTTTCTACGCCACAGTGAGTACAAAAAATTTTACTACGATCTAAATTTATTTTAGTTGAATCATTTTGCATAATATATATTTTTATGCATTAGCTCCTGGCTCAGATGAATCGTAATCATAATCATAATTTAATTTTATAAATTCTTGTTGGTCATCAGGTACATCATCTTCATCAAAAATTGCATTTTCAGGACAAACAGGTTCGCATGCAGCACAATCAATGCATTCATCTGGATTAATGAATAGTTGAGTATCTCCAGGTTTTGAATAAATACAATCTACAGGACAAACTTCAACACAAGCTCCATCCATAACTCCTACACAGGGTTTACTAATAATAAAAGTCAAACTGTTCCTCCAATTATTTGAATAGCTTATTTCTAATCTATAACATACATAATATAGTTTTATTAGATAACATAGCAATATCTGTTGTTATGTATTTTAGTAAAATTTATCAGAAATTTATAGAATTTCTATTCTTAGTGACCACCACACCCGCCGCCACATCCACCGCCAGCATCTCCTCGATCACCACCGCCTCCGCCACCACATCCACATCCTCCACCGCCATTACCACAACCACAGCCTTCCTGTTGAAAGTTAGGGTTTGAAATTACGAAACCAGATCTTTCAAATCCTTCTACAAAATCTATGCTAGACCCTTCAACTAATGGAACACTTTCTTTATCAATTAGAGTTCTTACAGGGTCTTCAATAACATTATCTAAATCATTCGGCTTTTCTTCTAAACCAAAAACATACTCTATACCACCCATTGGGTTGCTGTTGACAGCAATCCTTAAGTAATGATTTTCTGTTGCCTGTTCTTTTAAAACTTCTTCTATTTTTGATTTAGCAGCATCAGTGAAGCTAATAATATTTTTATTTGTGACCATAATTTTCCCATAAAGCAAATTTTGCTTGATTGTAATTTCTTCTTATTTTATATCCAATAGAATAAAAGGTAAATAATTATAATGATAAAATCCCATAAAAAAATCAATTTAGATAAAATATTTAGTATTTTTTTAGCTTATTAAATTATTGAAAGCGTAAAAATAAAATATATTATGAACTTTTTTCTTTATTAATTAGATATAATTGTAATAAATTAGTATATACAGAAAGTAAATATATAATATGGATGAATTAGATAAAAGCATCATCAGTCAACTTGAAAAAGATGGTAGGGCTTCAAACGCTTTTATTGCTAGAGAGTCTGGGGTAAGCGAGGGTACAGTACGAAGAAGATTAAAGAAATTGATTGATGATGAAATAATTAATGTTGTCGCATTGCCTGATCCTTCAAAACTTGGGTATGATTCTGAAGCTTTGATTGGTATACAAATAGACCCTGATCAAGTTGAAAATGCAGCAAATAAAGTAGCAAAATTAGATCATACTAGATGGGTTGCAATGACTACAGGTACATATGATGTATTTGTTTGGGTTACTTTGCCTAATCCCGAAGCTTTAGGGCGTTTTATTAGAATTGAAATTGGTGCAATTGAGGGTGTAAGAAGGACAGAAACTTTTGTAAATTTGCAGGTAATGAAAAGACAATTTGGTATTTTAAAATAATTATTTTATAAACTTTAAGTGAAATAATTAAAAATTATAAAGGTGATTTAAAAGAGTGTATAAGAATAAAAATTGTGGGGAACCAAATAGTTCTCATATAGGATCGAAAATTACAGTAGCTGGTTGGGTCAATAGGCGTAGAGATCACGGTAATTTAATTTTTATTGATCTTAGAGATAAGACCGG
>PAOV01000015.1 GCA_002708145.1 Chloroflexota bacterium | reverse complement strand
TACCTGTAACGTGTTTCCAATATTTACCATGAAATGCTTGTGAATCAAATCCAACATACGCTTTAACAAAATCATTGATTTCTATACCATTCCAAGCAATAATACTAAGGACTATATATACAGATAGATTTATTGATAGTAATACGCTTGTAACTGGATAATTATTTCTCATAACCAAATTATAAAACACGTTGTCAAAAATAAAAATGATAAAATGTTTATATGGAATTTATACATGCAGTCAGTGATGGCTTCAAGAATTACGCAAATACTAAAGCTACAGCATCAAGGTTTCAACTATATTTTTGGTTTTCATTTGCTTTAATATCACTTATTTTTTGCACCTTGCTTGATATTTTTATCTTTGATTCTAATGCTTACAGTCAATTGCTAGAACTCAATAAACCAACAGGATGGATAAGCAGAATATGGTTCTGGTCTATTGTTACACCCTCAATCACTATTATTGTAAGAAGAATAAAAGATATGTCTCAACCAATCTGGAATAATAGTTCGTTTATTGATCTTCCTATTATGATAGTGATTTTACTCATTATGTTGTTACTACTGGCTTATTGATACTTTCATTAGTTGATGTTAGTTATAATTATATTCGAATAATGAATAAAAACAGCTATGAAAAATATAATGGAGAAAAATGAGTAAACTTTTTGAACCAATACAAATTAGAGGTGAGATCATTAGTAATAGATCTTGGATATCTCCTATGTGTCAATACTCTTCAGAAGATGGATTTTCTAATGATTGGCATATGGTTCATCTTGGATCCAGAGCTGTTGGTGGGGCGGGTCTTGTAATGACTGAGGCTGCTGCTGTTGAACCGGAAGGTAGAATAAGTCCTTCGGATTTAGGTATATGGAAAGATGAACATATTTCAGGACTTAAAAAAATAACAAATTTCATTAAGTCTCAGGGTTCAACTCCAGCAATTCAAATTGCTCATGCAGGAAGAAAGGCTTCGACGAAACCTCCATGGCAAGGAAGAGGAAAGATACTAAAGGAAAATGGGGGATGGGTTCCTAGAGGACCAAGTTCAATAGCATTTGATAATGAATCAGAAATTCCAAAAGAATTATCGAGTGAGCAAGTAGAACAAATTATAAATAAATTTGTTCTAGCTGCGAGTAGATCAGTTGAAGCAGGATTTAAGTGTATAGAGCTTCATCTAGCACATGGTTATCTTGTACATGAATTTTATTCTCCAATCTCAAATACTAGAGAAGATATGTATGGGGGAAACTTTGAAAATAGAACTAGCCTTGGAGTTGAAATAGCAAAAAGAATTAGAAAAGAAATAGGTGAAGAAATCCCTCTTATAGCAAGAATCTCTGTTACTGAATATCATGATGATGGGTGGGATGTGAATTCTTCAATAGAGTTTTCAAAAAAATTAAAAGATTCTGGAGTTGATATGATTGATTGTTCTTCTGGAGGAAATTATTCAGGTCAAAAAATGGAACTTAAACCTGGATATCAAGTTCCTTTATCCAAAAGTATCAAAGAAAATGTAGAAATTCTCACAGGAGCGGTGGGATTAATTACTGAAAAGAATCAAGCTGAAGAAATCCTAAATAATCATGAAGCTGATGTTATATTTTTAGGTAGAGAATTATTAAGAAATCCTTACTGGACTTTATATGCGTCTGGTGAAGTAGATCAATGGCCTGTACAGTACCAAAGATCTTTATCAGGATCTAAAAAAATCAATTACATTAGAGAAAATTAGATATTGAATTCTCACTTTACTTTTTAAAGTTTGCAGCCTCTTCTGATCCTCCAGTAGCACTACCCTTTGAGTATGAATGTGCTCCCATTCCTGCCAAATCGCCATTTTGAACAATAATATATTCATTTCTTACGGGATTTCCATCAAAAAAACATTCTAGAATTTCTCTTACACCCGCTGCATATCTAGATTGAGCAGATAGAGATGTTCCACTGGTATGAGGAGTCATTCCATGATTTGGCATTTTCCTCCAAATATGGTCATTGGGTGCAGGTTGAGGAAACCAAACATCTCCTGCATAGCCACTTATGTGACCTGATTCTAATGCTGCAGCCATAGCCTCTCTATTAACAATTTTTCCTCGTGCAGTATTAATTACGTATGCTCCTTTTTTACATTTGCTAATAAGTTCTTCATCGAATAGATTTTCAGTTTCTGAATGTAAAGGGCAGCTAATATTAATAACGTCACACACTGAAACTAATGATTCAACAGTTTCGTGGTATGTTAAGTTTAATTCTTTTTCTTTTTCTAGAGGTAACCTATGGCGATCATTATAATGAAGATGTACATCAAAAGGATACATTTTTCTTAGAACGTCATAACCAATTCTTCCCGCTGCTATAGTTCCAACGTTCATTCCTTCAACATCATAAGATCTTTTTACCGCGTCTGCTATGTGCCAGCCACCATCATTAACTATTTTATGCTGGTTATGATAATCTCTAACCATAGCAAGAATCATCATTACAATATGCTCAGATACTGATCTTGAATTACAATAAGTAACTTCTACTACATCAACGTTATTATCTATAGCTGCTTGTAGATCAACATGATCAGATCCTATTCCTGCGGTTATTGCCATTTTTAATTTTTTGGCAGATTCAATTCTTTCTCTTGTTAGGTAATAAGGCCAAAAAGGTTGAGAAATAACTATGTCTGTATCTACTAGTTCTTTATCTGCCACACATCCTTTTGTATCTTTATCAGAAGTTACAACTAAAGTGTGTCCGTTTTCTTCTAAAAATTTTCGTAGACCTAGTTCACCAGAAACTGATCCTAAAAGTTCACCAGGTGTAAAATCTATAGCTTTTGGATTTGGTAATGACATTCCATCTGGATATTTTTCTAAGTGAGGAAGAGTATTAACCGGATATGATTTAGGCATACCATCAATTGGATCGTCGTATAAAACACATAATATTTTCATAATAATTCCTAAAATTTAATTTACTTATTTGAATTATATAAATAATCATAAGAAAAAATCGCTATTTTCCAACTCCAATTTATACACATGATTTATATGAATAATAAATTAATATATGAGAATATTTAAGTTTAGGTTATACTAGAAATAAATTTAATCACTATTGACGATGGCGACGGCCCCCAAATAAGAAAGAGGATGCATTGAATACATTAGTTTTTGACGTGAACGAAACCTTGTTGGACCTTGCACACCTAGATCCGCTTTTTGAGGATGTTTTTGGGTCGTCACAAGTTCGAAAAGAGTGGTTTTCACAAGTGATTTTGGATGCCACGGTTGTCACTCTCACCGATACTTATGCAGATTTCGCAACTATAGGTGTTTCGGCGTTCAAGCTCGTAGCTGCTCGTCGAGAAGTCGAGGTGAGCGAAGAAGATTTTGGGCGAGTTGTTGCGGGGATGCGCTCCCTACCACCTCACCCTGAAGTAGACGTTCAATTGAAGCGGTTGTATGATAAAGGATTCAAGTTGGTTACTCTGACGAATTCGCCTCCTGCGATGGTGGCTGCTCAACTTGATAACGCGGGAATTTCAAAATATTTCCAGCAACAGATATCAGTTGATGCAGTTAAAGCATTCAAGCCAGCCGCTAAGGTTTACGACCACGCTGCTAGTGAGCTTTCTGAAGATCCCAACCAACTCTGGCTGATTGCTGCACATAATTGGGATACGTCAGGTGCAATTGCCGCGGGTTGGAACGCAGCTTTTATCGCAAGGCCTGGTTGTAGAATTAGTAGTTTAGATGCTCAGCCTCAGATCGTCGGAAGTTCGCTCGTTGAGGTAGTGGATGAGTTAATCAAATTGAAAGAATCCTAAATGGTATTTAAATAGGAGCTCATCATATATGTTAAGTTATGAACTTGATCGATTTGGAGGTTGGAAGGGAAAGCATTTTAAAGCAACTGGATTTTTTCGAACTGAGCAAGATAAACGGTGGTGGTTAGTTACTCCGGAAGGTAATGCTTTCCTTAGTTTTGGTGTAAACCATCTTCACCCTTATCTCTGGCAACAGAGTTTCAATAATGAAGCATGGAAATCTAAACTTGGTTTGGAAGATATTCATAGTTCTGAGTTTGTGCCTGCGTTGAATGCTTGGTTTATTGAAACTTGTGCACAATATGGAATTAATACCGTTGGTGTTCATTCGGATCTTTCAATTGCTAATCATGAGAAACCTTCCTTACCATATGTACAATCAATTGAATTTATTGATATACCTCATTATAGAGATGATGTTGCAGATGAGGATTTCATTGACGTATTCTCAGAAAATTTTCTAAAACACTGTGACAAGATGGCAAAAGAGATAGCGGCACCGCTACGAAATGATCCATTTCTTTTTGCATATGCAATGACGGATTGTCCATTGTTAACCGAAGAAGATTGCCGTGAGCGTACTGATACTATTGGCGGCGCACCAAGAAAATCTAGAATAGGTTGGCCAAGACGTTTAAGAAACTTACCCGGAATAGCATCCGGTAAGCAGGCCTACACTGAAACTATGAAGGAGATCTATCGGTCACAGATCAAAGACTTTAATGATACATATGGTACGAGGTTTGAATCATTCGACGATTTAAATAATGCTGAGAATTGGAGAGCAGATACTGACCTGTCTAATGAAAATGAAATTCGAGATAACCTTGCCTTTCTTAAAAATGTTGTTTCTAAATACTATCAGACTGCAAAAGAATCAATTCTTCGATACGATCCAAATCATTTATTTATAGGCGATAAGTTAAATGCCAATACGGATTCTCTAGACACTCTTCTCCCTATAACTAGCAAATATACTGATATTATTTTTATACAAATGTACGGAAGGTATGATGTCCAAGCTAGAGGGTTAGATCGCTGGACTAAAGTAACAGGCAAACCATTTATCAATGGTGACACTTCTTACACAATGATAACGGATAATATGCCTAGACCATATGGTCCTGTTGCGGATAATCTTTCTCAAAGAGCCGAGTGGGTGAATGAATTATTTAATATTTATGCTCGTCCTGAATTCATAGGATGGCATTACTGTGGATTAATTGACACACCAAACCTAATTCCAGATAAGCAACTACGTCAGCACTCAGGATTTTTGGACGCTCATGGAACCCCTTATCCTGATTTAGAGATAGTACTAAAAAAACGTACAAAAGAGATATACAAAATCGCAAGTAATAGTATAGGTAATAGTTAAATTAGTGATTTTGAATTTATTTATTTGAAAAATTATTCTGATTAATTCATAATTAGTGTAATAGTTAGGATTATTATTAGGAAGAAAAATTTAATCACATTAAGGATGAGTAAAATGTCTAAAAATATAAAGCCAAATATTATTATGATGGTTGCTGACGATATGGGCTATGGCGACTTTGGTAGATTTAGTGATGGATATATCACTACCCCTAATCTAGATAATCTAATAGATCAAGGGACATGTTTATCTCAACATTATTCTGGTTCCGCTGTATGTTCTCCAGCGAGAGCTGCTCTGCTAACAGGAAGATATCCATTAAGAACTGGAGTGATTTCACCTGCAGAAACTTGGGGTCAAGATAGGCTCTTTACTAGAGAAAAAACCATTGGAGATTATTTCAAAGCTACTGGTTATAAAACAGGTTTAATAGGAAAATGGCATAATGGTGCCCTGGACAAAAGGTACCATCCTAATAATAGAGGATTTGATGAATTTATAGGCTTTAGAGGAGGATGGGCTGATTATTATGATTGGACTATAGAAAAGAATGGTCAATCATGCAAATCAAATGGAAAATATCTTACTAATGTTCTTGGGGACAATGCAATTGACTTTATTCATAGAAACAAAGAAGAAGCATTCTTTCTTTCTGTAATGTTTAATGCCCCCCATTCACCACTTCAAGCCCCTCAGGAATTAATTAATATTTATCTTGAAAGGGGATTAGATATTCTCACGGCAATAATTTACTCAATGATTCAGGTTATGGATCAAGAGGTGGGAAGAATTTTAGAAACTTTAAGAAAATTAAATTTAGAAAATAACACTATTGTAATGTTTACAAGTGATAATGGTCCTGCATTTACTCATCGACAAGATCAGGTGCCGAATCAATATTATGAACTTATAAAATCGAATTTCATTAGTCCTGATGCAAATTCTCCTAGTTATTANACTGATGAATTAATTCATCAAAAAAGATTTAATTGTGGATACAATGGGGCTAAAGGATCTGTGTATGAGGGAGGTATAAAAGTTCCAATGATATTAAGGTGGCCTGATGGAATTCCTAATATAGAAAACTCAGATCAATTAGTTCATTTTGTAGATTGGCTACCTACATTATTTGCTGCAANAGGATTAGAAATAAAACCAAATTTACCTATTGATGGTAAAAATATTTTACCAATACTTAGAGGAGAATCAAAAAAAACTGACTATGCTCAATTCTGGCAGTTTAGCCAGTATCCTCCTAGAGTGGAATCAAATGCTGGAATGAGAAAGGGACCTTGGAAATTAGTTAGACNCAAAATAGATAAATTTATCGATCCCGTACACATAAAAAATAACAAAAAATATGTTCAAATGGACATAGACTATAAATACAAACCTGATACGGTTACTGAAATAATGTCTGAGCCTTGGGCTGAAAGTGTTCTAAGTGGCCCGATACCAAAGCCAGAGCTATACAATTTGGATGATGATCCAGGCGAACAAAATAATGTTGCTGAAGATAATCCTCAAATAGCTCTAAAAATGGAGAATGAATTAAGAAATTGGTTTCAAGAAGTTGAACTAGATTATGTAACTGAAACTAAAAATTCTAAACAATAATTTATTTATATATAGTCATATAATTTGATTAAGATATTTCTAAAGTAATATAATATCTTAAAAGGTTAACTAAGGAGTTTATTTTGGTACATGGTGGATTCTTCGGAAGTATTTCAAACACAATTCAACTAATGAAGTCNTGTGTGAGGATATTAAAAAAAGATAGAGAGCTTATTTTATTTCCAATAATGGCAGCAATATTTGTTCTTTTATTACTAGGTTTGATTATTACTACTGGTTCAATAGACTTATCAGGAGCTAATGATGAAGAACAATCTATTTTACCAATCGCAATTTTGATTTTCGGAGCAAATTTTATAGTTGTTTTCTTCAACTCAGCATTAATTTCTGCAGCCTTAGAGAGACTAAGAGGCGGAGATCCGAACGTTTCGTCAGGTTTAAGTCATGCGCTTAAGCATGTTCACCATATTTTCTTTTGGTCAATCATAGTNACAATAATGGGTTTAATCTTTGCAGCAATAAAAGCAAATGGAAGAAATAGAGGAGGATTCGGGGGAATTATGACTCAAGTATTTGCTAGCTTCCTACAAGCAGGTTGGGCAATGATGACTTTTTTTGTTATACCTATTATTGTTTCTGAAAATATAAGTCCATTATCTGCTATAAAGAGATCATCAAGTTTGTTTAAGCAAACTTGGGGGAACCAAGTAGCAGCAAACTTTGGTTTTGGGATTTTCCAATTTATAGCTATTTTACTAAGTATGGGAATAGGGTGGTTCTTTGGAATGATAAATGAAACTTTTGGAATAGTAATAGGTCTGCTGTGTGCAACAACCTCAGTGTCTATTATTTATACACTTGAAGGAATATATAAAGCTGCGCTTTACGAGCATGCTTTAGGAGAAAAACCTTTAGAATTTGAAGAACAAGACTTAAGGACTGCATACAGGGCAAAAACTGCTATGGCCTAATTTTTTTCAAAATTTTTTTTGAAAAAATGGTATGATTTAATCTTTAGAATTTTTATTCGAATATTTTATCCAAATTTTATNTAAAACATAAAACCATACACCATTTATTAACGGTTCAACCATAGCTACTGCTCCTGAATCCCACCAACTTGCTCCNGTAATGACTCTGACTACAATAATAGCAACNATGATATGACCTAGAGTATAAATACAAGTAAGTGTTAGNCTACCAGTATTAAGTATTCTTTTAACAATNTTCAATATTTCATTAGTAATAATTTTCANGTTCAANTCCTAAANAAGTTNATAATATTTCCAGCAGTCCATGCTGATGCAGCTAACAACTGTAAGANATCGCCAGGCATAAATGANCCATAAATAAAAACAGAAGCCATCCAAGATATACTTGCAATCAATTGACATAGCCAAATTATATTAAAATTATTTTTAAATTTTTGGTTTTTTCTAATTAACATGGGCATTCCTCACCACATGCTCCTANNTCATCTTTATAAAGGCCTTCTTCACGAAATGGTTCAAGAAGCGAAGTATCCATCCCCAAACTGTCACCAATTGCTTTCGTAACAACACCAAATCTNTGCCTAAATTTATAGATAAANCATAATACTAGGTCTTCATGNCGTACTTGAGGNCCAACAAGGAATAGGCCAGAAGTTTTTCTTGACTCATCATGTTCGTTTAGTAGGGCGTAAGACTTACTTTTTTCCCATTCAAATAATTCCTTAACCATAGACAAGCTACTAATAAATCCCGTAGCTAAAATAGGTTTTGTCTTACATTGATGAGGGGTCTTTTTATCTTTAGTTTGAATATAGTATTTATCTTCATTTATTTTTACATCTGTAACTCTGGAATTCGGTATAAGTGTAATTCTTTCATTAGTAATTTCACCTTCTAATCTATCTATCGTGTAGGGAGTTAAGGTTTGACTGGGATCAGTTATTTTTGTATCAGGGTCTGATTTATCGCCTAATACAGTTACTTTTTTACCAAGTTTGCTTAGATTGATTGCAGCATCAATTCCACTTTCATTACCACCAATCACATAAAATTCATCACCTTTAAGTTCTCGCCAACTTTTTACTTGGCTATTATGTAGGCATAATTCTGATCCTGAAAATGAATCTAAGTCAGGGTATTGATATTCTCCAGCTGCCCAAATCAAAAAACGAGACCTAATAGTTTTTCCATTTTGAATAGAAATAGTAAACTGATCTCCAGTTTTAGTCACATTTTCTACATTAGTATTTTCCTTAATAGGTAATTCAAAATGTTCTGAAACTTTTCTTAGGTAATTTGCATATTCTTTACCTGTTGGATGCTCTGTTTCAAGAGTAAATGCTGGAGAAGTACCATAAGCAATGGAATTAAGATCCATGTGTCCCCAAAAATTAGTTGTAAATGAAGGAGTTATAAATCTCATTTCTTCTGGCCACATATCAAAGGTACTTCCTATTTTACCTCTTTCTAGAACAATTATTTTTTCAATTCCGAAACTTTTCAACATAGAAGATATCCCTACACCTGAAGGACCAGCTCCAACAATGACTACGTTGTAATTTTCCAATTTATCTCCAATTATTAATAAAATAGTACTTAACTGAGACTTAGTCTCAATTTTAAAATTGTATCAGATAAATTATTAATAAAAACTAGATTATTGCATGAATTTTCATAGACGTATGACTGGGAATGTTTACAATACGAAAAAAATCATAGGAGATCATAGGAGATTAAATTATGAGTACGAAAACAATAGGATGGATTTTAGCTGCATTCCCTATAATTGGAATGATAACTTGGTTTGTATCAGGTTTGCCAACTGATCCGGCTGGAGATATAACTGGAGGTTATGGTGCTTATGCTACAGAATTAGCTGCACTTAATTCCGATTCAATTCATGTGTTTATGGGAATTGCATCACTCGTATTTGCTATAGTAACAACTGGATTTATAGGTCTTAGAGCTAAAGTTTTAGCCTCTGGGAGTTCAACTCTAGCTTATATGTCAGGTATGTTAATTATAGCTGGTTTTGCAGGAACTGTAGTAGAAAATGGCGCAATTTCTGCTGGAGCTAGTTTGGCTGGTGAAGGTTTGATTCAGGAATCAGTTTCTATGTTAACTTTGGGAACCACTGCAGGTGGATTCGCGACCGCTATTTTCGCTTTGGGTCTAGGATTGCTAGGTTATAGTTTATGCCAAAGTAAAATTTTACATGTGATCACACAATATTCATTTATGCTTGTAAGTGTATTAGGAGTATTAGGTGGAATTTTATTTTATGATTCAGGATTAATTATTGCCTATTATGCATCATTCACATTTACAGCTGTTGCAGCAGGTATAGAACTTATAAGAACAGGAAAATAATCTAAGTGATTTCAAGGGTTAAAAATTATTTTTTTAANCCTTGAAATTAAAAAATATTTAAACTTAAGGAGAAATAATGANTGGTGGAGCTAAAGGAAATTTTGAAACNCCTGATGANAATCTAGAATTCGAAAAGATATCAGTACAAATAGTAAACCTAAATGGAAAAAATNTTAAGAAAGTTACAGTCCANCCAGGATGGAACTGGAAAGAGCATATGTCANAAATTGCAGGTACNGAATGGTGNGAAGGTAGACCTTTTGGAGTGGTTGTTAGTGGAAAATATCATGCACAACATAAAGATGGTACAGAATTTGATATCCTTCCAGGTGAGGCCTTTATTGTTGAGCCGGGACATAATTTGTGGGTTGTTGGAGATGAACCAGTGGTAGTTTATGAATTTGAATAATTTATAAACATTCATAATGAAAAAAATATACTTATATATTGGAATTTTTTTCTCAATTATTTCATTGCCTTTGTTGGTTCTATTAACGATTGGTAATAGCATCGTTGTNGCTTTTCCTACCTTCATGATAAATTTGATTTTAGCNGCATGGTGTTTTTATACTNATACAAATAGTAATAAGTAGAATGATTATCATTAATATTANTACNNGAAAATTATTATTTNNAANTTTTTTTCTTTAANTTANTTNATCTAATTATTTTGTAGTTTACNTGNTTGTAGCTTGCCTGAATAAATAGANCGCAAAATATAATTTTTTCTTGTNANTATGACAATTAANNCAAAAATTATTCCTTGAATAGCTATAGAATATCCAGGATCAAAAAAATCTGCATANANNCCATTTANNAAATTGAANAANGCCATGCTTCCNCCTAAGTACATAGCATAAACTCCAGCAATTCGCCCTCTAATATGATTAGGTGATAAAGTTTGAATTAGCGTATGAGAAATTATCATAAATCCTGCCTGTCCTAAACCCATAAATAAAGCGGCTATTAAAGAAATTATTATGTTTGATGATAAACCTAAGAAAATTGGCGCGATTCCACTAATAATAGCAAAAATATAAAAAATTCTTCCCTTTATTTTTTCATCAGCTGTTCCAGCAAGAAATATTGAAGCAATTAATGCCCCAACTCCAACACACATCATTAAAAAACTTACTACTAATCCCTCTGATCCTAATTTGTTCACTGAGAAGAAAGGTAGCACAGACTCAAAAGACATTGTGAGCATGCAATGAAGTGTAGTTATACCTGTAACTATAAATATTGGTTTAGTTTTATGTACATATCTTAACCCTTCAGTAAAACCTTCTATAAATGATTCAGAATTAATTTGGCCTGTAGAAGTATTCTTGATCAATAATGAAAAAAATAAACTTATTGCGTAAAATCCAGTACACATAAAGAATGCTAAGTCTATTCCAGTCATGGATTCTCCATTTCTGCCTACAAAAGCTAATAGCGGTGCTACTGCAAGAGGACCTAACAATCTTGTGGCATGAACAGTTGACATATCTAATGCTACAGCATTTAGTAAATATTTTTTTGGAACAATATTTGGAACTAAAGATTGCCCCGAGGGCATACGAGCAGCTCTTGCTGAGCCTTGAACGAATGCTAAAACTATAAGATGCCAAGGCTCAATTAAATTTAAAAAATATAATATTCCCAAACCCAAATTATGGATAAAGTTAATTAAAAACATAGATTGCAGAATTCTTCTTCTTTCAAATTTATCTGCTAAATAACCTATGAAAGGGGTAACTAAAATCATTGGTATCATAGCGGAAAAAGTTACCAGACCTACGAGCATACTACTTTCTGAAATTTCGTATACAACCCAACCCCTTATAACGATTAGTGCCCAATGAGAAGATCCTGCAAATAAACCAGCTAACCACATTCTTAGAAAGTCAGGGTATTTTAATGATGAAAAATAATATATTTTGTTATCAGGATTATTCAAAATTTTTTAGAATATATAATGTATAGTAAATGATTATTACATACTGGTTAGAGTAACATAAAAAAAATATTATCTGAAATAATTAATCGATTAAAAATTATTTTTCAGATGATTCCAAGCAAGGAAAATCCAGANAGANCAACAAAAATNAAAGTTACNAATNTATTCATAAATTATNANACCANAATTNNAANANATAATNTCANANTTNNACTATCTTACTTTNNTCTAATANNTCTTCTTTTTNATTNAGATANTCNGNAAAACTTNTNACCCATTCNTCATCATCATTNAGACTTGGNATTANTTTGAGNGATTCNCCNCCAAGTTTTTCAAAATCNTCATTATTTTCTTCNGCAATTTCCTCTANAGTNTCNAGGCAATCNGCNGTNAATGATGGACANGCAACAGAAATTTTCTTAATTCCTTTTTTNGCTAAATCTTCAACNACATCTACAATNTTTGGTTGTATCCATTNTTCAGGNCCAAANGTACTNTGATANCAAACCTTGAATGGNATNTCAGGATTGAGCATTTCAGAAACCTTCATTATTTGTTTTACAGAATGAGCTTTATAACAAAATTCATTATATTCTGTNACTTTTTCACAACAATTTTCNACTTTTTGACAGTGNCTTTCTGANGGNTCAGCTTTTCTNANTTGTCTAACTGGNAGNCCATGAAAACTGAATAAAAGATATTCNCTTTCTTGATATTCTTTAGAATTTTTTANNCTATCAACGAATGATTTGAGATAAAAGTATTCATCAAAATAATGGTCAATTTTAACTATTTCAGGATTATAATTTTCATTTTTTAATACTCTTTCAGCTTCTCTAAATGATGAACCAGATGTTGCTTCTGCATATTGAGGGAACATTGATACTAAAAAAAGTCTTTCTGTTCCATTTTCTTTGAGTTTTTTTATTCCGCTTTCAATTGAAGGATTGCCATATCTCATACCAATCTCAATATTACCATTGGTATAATTTTTTAGTTTTTCTGNAAACTTAATACTGTTAACTAATAACGGAGATCCTTGATCTGTCCAAATTCCACTGTATTTTTTTATAATTNTTTTTGGCCGAAATGGTACAACAATTAGATTTACAATCATCCATCTTAGAATAGTTGCTATTGAATTTTTAACTTTATCATTGAATTTGGATGATTCAGAAGGCCTAGTCGAGGGGTAATCAAGCATATCTGGATCTGATAAAAATTCTTTAAGATATCGCCTTAAGGCAGGAATAGTTGGCTCATCAGGAGTACCAGTATTAATTATTAAGTATCCGTTTTTTTTATCTGCTAGCATTCTTTAGGATTGTTTGTTTTTAATCTTAATTTAATTTTACATTACAAACAAAGAGTTAGAAAGAAATATAAAAAAACTTTCCAACAATAAATTACTTTTTATATTCTTCATTTAAACTAGAAAGACCCTGANNNTCAGGGTCTTTCCTAGATTAGAAACCGAAACCGAAGGAGGTTTTATATTATTGTAAAGCTCCTACTTCTGTAAGAAGCGCTACAGTACCTTCGATATCTTTTAACTCAGCAATGTCGATATCAAACTTCTTAATATCAGCCAATGGTGTAAGGTTTCTATTTGGCTTGGCACCATCATTTAATGGATATTCATAAGTTTGAGAAGCAAAGAATTGCTGTCCTACTGGGCTCAATAAGAATTTTAAGAATTTTTCAGCAGCATCTTTGTTGTCTGATTCTTCTAATATTCCAGCACCAGCTACAAGAACAATTGAACCTGGGTCATCAGCGGAGGTATGATAATTTCTAGCCGCGAATGACTCACCATTTTCTGCTATGAATCGGTGTAAGTAGTAGTGGTTTACAAATCCTACTTCAATTTCACCTTTTCCTGCAGCTTCAACTGTTGGTGTGTTTTTAGCATAGAATGTTGGCTCATTTGCCATTATGCCTTCTAGCCAAGTTTTTGTTTTCTCTTCACCCCATGTTAGCCTCATTCCAGTAACCATCGCATGGAATGAACTATTAGTTGGAGGGAATCCAATTTTACCTTTCCATTTAGGATCTGTAAAACCTTCTAGAGATGCTGGTAGGTCAGCTGGGTCAACAGCATCGGTATTGTATACAACAACCCTTGCTCTACCTGAAGTTCCTACCCATTTTCCTTGTGGGTCACTTGCCCACTCTGGAACCATAGCTACTACTTCACTTGAAAGTGTACTAAGCATAGAGTCAACAGAGCCTAATCCACCTGGATCTTGCGCAAAATATACATCAGCTGGTGTCTTATCACCTTCTTCAAGTAGTGTTGCAGCCAAGGCTGTAGTTTTTCCATAGTTCACTTGAACTTCTATACCAGAAGTAGCTTGGAATTGATCAATAAGCGGTTGTACTAATGATTCACCTCTACCTGAGTATATAACTAATGGTTTAGCTTCTTCAGCCACCATTACTTCTTTCTCAACAACTACAGTTACTGGTACTTCTTTCTCAACAACTACAGTTACCGGTACTTCCTTTTCTACTTCAACTATTTTTTCGATAGTTTCGGTATCAGACGAACATGCAAAGATAACAATGCTGAACATTGAAATTAGCAAGAACGATAACAATTTATAATTTTTAAACATTTTTTTCCTCTTGAATTTGTAAAGTATTTTATTCAATTTTTGAATTCTATACTATTTAAGTAGACAATTGTAAATAAAAAATTATCAAAGTTGACTAATTTAGTACACTTTTATAATTAAATTAGTACTTTTGTGATATTTTTGAAAAATTCTTAATTGAAAGGAATTAATTTTTTGGCTTGTAGTTTATTCCCTTTAGGTTACCTTCATTATAAATAGAGTCCCAATTTTCTAAAAAGGTATTATTCCATTCATCAGTTAATTTTGACTTAATCATTTGTTGGAAAATTGGCCAAAAAATTATAATCCCATCTGCTCCGTCAAGAATTGCTTTTTGTGCTGTAGATACAGAGCGAACTAATGCTGCTGTTATAAATGGTCTATTTTCCCATTGATTGAAGGTTGCTTTAATTTCTCTAATTAGTTCAGTTGGATCTTTATCTACATCAATAAATGGTTCACAGAAGGGTAGAACATGGTCAACACCTGCATTTGCTGCTAATACAGCCTGATTTAGGGTGAAAATAGTTGTACAAAAAGTTTCAATATTAGCTTTCTTTAGCTCTGTAAATGCTCCTAAAGCATGCTCGCTCATGGGAATTTTTAAAATTATTCTTTCTGATAATTTTGTAAAAGCTTCACCAACATCGAGCAACTCATTAGTCGAATGCCCATCTATCTCTATAGCAATTTTTTTATTAGTTATATCTAAGTATCTTTTTGTAAGATCGATTATCGATCCATATTTATCAGTAAGTTCTTTGAGGACTACCGTATTAGTTACAATACCTTTTACCCCTTTGTCCATCCATTGTTTTAAGTCTTCAGGATCTCCAGCTAGCCAAACATCGGGAGCTGATGATATTTTCATATTATTTTCAGCATTTATTATTTTCATATTTATCTCATTTATGTTTTTGGGTGATATTTACTTTATAACATCATTTTAAAATATATGAAATAACTAAATATGTACAAAAAGCACTTGAGATAACAAGTGCTTTTTGACAGGAGATTAGTAATTAATTATTCTTGTGGATTAGTCAAGAATAAAAGGAATTTAAATACTAGTTGCTATAGCTCCAATAACAAGTATAAGTAGATAAAAGGATACTAGTAAAAGGGATTTTTTATTGTCCTTTTTTATAATTTTATGTACTTGATCATCTTGCATTTTTTTTCCCATTTCTGATAAATAATTTATTTCTCCGATAATTTTAATTGTCGACTCCAGATATTAAATCTAAATTTCTTAAATGTAAAATTTATGTAACATAATGTCTATTTAATAATTCTGAAACAAAATTGATACACTTACGAAATAAATCCATTTTAGTATTTCTCTTATAGAAAAAAAAAATCTTATATAAAGGAGATTATGAAATGGATACTTTTAATCCTATGTATCTTGATATAGTTTGGGTCTTATTTGCGACTGTATTAGTATTTCTAATGCAGGCTGGTTTTGCCTTATTGGAAGCTGGAGCAACTAGAGCAAAGAACTCTATCAATATTATTATGAAAAACGTTATGGATATTTCATTAGGTTCATTATTCTTTTGGTTAGTTGGTTTTGGTTTGATGTTTGGTACTAACAGCAGTGGCTGGATTGGTACTGATAACTTCGCACTTTCAGAAATCGATACTACCTCAGATACTGCAGCTTTTGATTTCGCATTTTTCATTTTCCAAACAGTGTTTGCAGCAACTGCAGCAACAATTATATCTGGTGCTGTAGCTGAAAGAACTAAATTCGCTGCATACTTGATTTATGCAATAGCTGTGACTGCTATAATTTATCCAATTTTTGGATCCTGGGTATGGGGTGGTGGATGGTTAAATGATGTAGGACCAGGATTTATTGACTTTGCTGGCTCTACAGTCGTTCACAGTGTTGGTGGATGGGCTGCTTTAGCTGGAGCTATTGTGGTAGGACCAAGATTAGGTAAATATGCTAAAGATAATACACCTATAAGAATACCAGGGCACTCTGTTGTGTTGATGGCTCTAGGTGTATTCGTACTATGGTTTGGTTGGTTTGGATTCAATGCCGGATCTACTGTATCAGGTAACGATGGATCTATTGCGACCATTTTTATCACTACAAATCTTGCTGCAGCAGCAGGAGCTGTTGGAGCGATGGTATTATCTTACATCATATGGAAAAGATTTGATGTATACATGACTTTAAATGGTATTATTGCTGGACTAGTTTCAATTACTGCAGGATGTGCAAACATGGGACCAGGAATGGCATTAATTGTTGGTCTTATTGGTGGTTTTGTTGTTGTTGGGGCAGCTACTTTACTAGAAGTTGTTTTGAAGATTGACGATCCAGTAGGAGCTATAGCAGCACACGGATTTGCTGGAGCATGGGGAACTATTGCTGTAGGTTTATTTGCCCAGGCTGAATATGGTGGAGTCGATGGACTATTCTTTGGAGGTGGAGCTGGCCAATTAGGAGCTCAAATCGCTGGAGTTTTAGCTGCATTCGTCTTTGTTTTTGCATCATCTTTTATAGTTTTCAAACTTATAGATGTAACTATAGGAATGAGAGTTTCAAAGAAAGAAGAAGAAACTGGTTTAGATGTTATTGAACATAGTGCATCTGGATATCCAGACTTCACAGAAGTAAAAAAATAAACACAAATTAGATTATATATTCAACCCTAGAATCTAATAAATTCTAGGGTTGAAAAATAGTAAGGAGAAGAAATGCTCGAAATAGATGAAAATTTATTTGAAATTTCATATGAAAATAAAGTATTAAAACTATGTTACAAAGAGTATGAACTTCTTAAATTATTGATCAATAATCCTAATAAAATCTTATCTAGAGATGAAATCATAGATAATTTTTGGAGAGATAAGCAAATTAAATCCCGGGTAGTTGATACTTATATTTGCAGAATTAGGGGAAAATTAAAAAAATATGGTCATCCAGGAATTTTAGCTGTAAAAAAGAGGGGTTTTCGTCTATTAGAAACTTCTTAAGCTCCTAATAATATTAGAATAATTTTAAATTATTATATAAAATTATCAGTATGAAAAATATTTTAATTACTGGAATTTCCGGAAAAGTAGGCAGTGTAATTACTGCAAAACTTAAAGAAAAATACAATATTAGTGGGGTTGATTTAAAAAAATCAAACTTAGTTTCTACTACTATAGCCGATTGTACTAACCTAGATAAAATATTGCCTGCTTTCAAAGGGATAGATGTAGTAATAGATTTAGCAAGCGACCCAAACCAATATAGTGACTGGAATGTGATCCATGATACTAATTTGCTGTGTACCTCAACTGCTCTCGAAGCATCAAGGATTTCAGGTGTGAAAAGATTTATTTTTGCAAGTTCTAATCATGCTACAGGAATGTATGAATTTGATAGCCCTTATAAAGAAATAGTTGAAGGTGAATACTCGAAAATAAACAAAGATAACTTGCCGTTAATTAATACTGAAATGCCTATCAGACCTGATGGACCTTATGGAATAGGGAAAGCATTTGGTGAAGCTTCAGGGAGATATTATTCTGATAAATATGACATCTCGGTCATTTGCCTGAGAATAGGAACATTAAATTCAGAGTCAGCTCCAACTAATATTAGGCAGTTTGCTACTCTTTTAACACATAATGATTTAGGAAGATTGATAACTGCTTGTGTGGAAGCACCTAAGGAAATACGATTTGGTATTTATTATGGTGTATCAAATAATAAGTGGAAATTTTGGGATACTTCCAACTCATCTAAAGACTTAAATTATCAGCCTGAAGATGATGCAGAATTATTTAGGTAGCTTACGATTATAATAAAGGTGTGATAACAAGCATCACAACTATTATTAATCCTACTAATACTCCTAGTAATTTTAAAAAATTAATTAACATAAAAAAAATTTTATCAAAATTATTCATACTGTTATCTAATGCATTTACTTCATTTTTTAACATATATTTGATATAAAAATTTTAATTATTAAATTTTATTTAGGAGCAAATATGAAAAAATATAAAACTCATGATTATGAAGGTTTAATTGCTGAAACTATAAAAATTAAATCGGATAATAAAACTTTTGACAGTTGGGGCGATGGTAAGAATGATGAAATTAATGCATATTTTGCTAAACCACTAACAAAAAATCCAGATGATAAATTTCCAGTAGTTATATTAATACATCATCTTCCTGGTTGGGATGAATTATACAAAGAATTTACTAGGAAATTTGCTCATCATGGTTTTTTAGCTATCTGTCCTGATTTGTATTACAGAGAAGGAAATGGTACGCCTGAAGATGTTGCTGCTCAAGTGAGGTCTTTAGGTGGTGTATCTGATAAGCAAGTAATTGGAGATTTATTAGGTGCTTCGAATTTTATATCTGAACTAGACATACATAATGGAAAATTTGGATTATTTGGNACATGTTCTGGCGGAAGGCATGGCTTTTTGACTGGNTGTAAAACTGATAGATTTGATGCGATTGTTGAGTGTTGGGGTGGTAATGTAATAATGGATGAAAGTAATATTACTGAAAAACAACCTGAGTCACCTGCTTCCTTAACCAAAGATTTTTCAGGTTCATTATTAGGTCTTTTTGGAAATGATGATGTTTCACCCCCTCCAGAACAGGTTAATGAGCATGAAAGATTGTTAAAAGAGCATAATAAAGATTATGTTTTTCATAGATATGACGGAGCTGGACATGGATTTATGTATCATGATAGACCTTTATATAAACAAGAACAATCAGTCGATGCCTGGGTAAAAGTAATGGAATTTTTTGAAGATAAATTAGGAGGNTAAATATGTGTACAATGATAGCTGAAAAAGCGAAAATAAATGCTTCAGGTAAAAAGGATAATTTACAGATATCTTTAGATTCATGTGATGTTTATTATGACCATCCTGATCATGTTGATGGTGANCATGCAATTATTTTGAGTTTTAACAACGAAAAGAANCCAATTAGNTCTAGAATTACANTAGAGTTGACTGCTGATTCTGCTNTAAAGATAATGGAAAAAATTAATGTTGCCTTGNAGCGAGGAAATTTTAGTTAAAAAAAATATTGATCATAATATAAGAGTTTTAGTAATATTTAAAGTTTAAATATACGAGAGAGAGTAATATGCCAAAAATAACAAATGTTGAATTTTTAGAATTTTCTGCAAACCATCATAACGCNTCAAGAAATTGGTTAGTTATTAAATTAAATACTGACGATCCAAAACTTTTTGGTCTTGGTGATGCCTCACCTATGGAGGATGANTATGAGGTNAAGTCTATTATTAGTAATTGGACAAAAAAGTATCTTTCAGGAAAAGATCCATTAGAATCTGAAGTTCTTTGGACCAATCTGTATCATGATCCTCATGCGAGAGGTGGGAGATTAGCTACAACTTCTTTATCAGGAATTGATATAGCCCTATGGGATTTAAAAGGAAAAATTCTCCATCAACCTGTATGGAAATTACTAGGAGGATCTTTTAGAGAAAAAATTAGAGTTTATGCAAATGGTTGGTANACAAACCCTGGTTCGCCAGAGCTTAATGCAGATGAAGCAAAAAAAGTTGTAGATATGGGATATACAGCATTAAAATTTGATCCTTTTGGTCAAAAAAATTTCTACAAAATTTCCTTAGAAGAATTAGATCTTGCTGAGAAAAGAGTAGAGTCTGTTAGAAAATCAGTTGGCAACAATGTTGATATTTTGATTGAAGCTCATGCAAAATTTAACGTAATGAACGCAATTAAAATTGGTAAAAAATTAGAAAAATATAANCCTTTGTGGTANGAAGAACCNGTTTCTGAAGAGAGAATTTCAGAACTTTTGGAGGTAAGAAGAAAAGTAAATATTCCTATCGCCACGGGTGAAAGACTTTATACAAAATTTCCATTTTCAGAAATTATAGAGAAGCATGCTGCTGATGTTCTTCAGCCAGATATTGCTAATGCTGGAGGCATAACGGAGTTAAAGAAAATTTCGGCAATTGCTGAGTCAAAACACATTACGATGGCACCCCATAATGTATGTTCTCCAGTTGGAGCTATAGCTGAAATGCATTTGGATAAGTCTATAGTAAATTTTGAGATACAAGAATACCATGCTGAATTTTATACTGAACATTATTTCAGCGTATTTCATGGCTTCCCAAGGCAATCAGATGGATATGTAGAATTAACTGATAAACCTGGTTTAGGTCTTGAAATTAACTATGAAGAAATTGCTAAACATCCACCATTGATAAAATCACATGCAAGAGGTGGAATGATGAAAGGGATATAAAAAAAATTACTAACAATGAAAATTAGACCTTTAAATCCAATAATTTGATTAATATCATTATGAAATTGTTGTAATAATATTATTTCTAGTAAATAATAGTCTCTAAATTATTTACTAAACTAGGGTTCTTATTATGAAAATCACCAAAATCACACCACTAATGCTTGATAGATATCTTTTGGTCAAAGTTGATACTGACGCTGGTATTTATGGTCTGGGAGAATCAGGATCTTGGGGTTATCTTGAGGCATCAAAAGCTGCGATTGAAAAGTTTGGTAGGTATCTTGTAGGAAAAGATCCTCTAAAAATTGAACATCATTGGCAGTATATGTATCGCTTTTCTCATTTTAGAGGTTCAGCAATAATGGGGGCACTTAGTGCTATAGATATAGCTCTTTGGGATATTATGGGTAAGCATTTTGATGTGCCTGTTCATCAATTACTTGGTGGAAAAGTAAGAGACAAGGCACGAGTATATTACCATGTTTTTGGTAATACTCAACAAACGTTGATTGATGGGATTGTGGATGCAAAAAAAAGAGGCTTTACAGCAGTAGGACACCTTACACCTTTTTTAGACGAAGAAAGGGATGTTCCATATTTTAAAACTCATGCTAATAAAATCAATGATGCTATTCAAACTGTAGAAAAATATCGCGATGCTGTTGGTAATGACGTTGATTTATGTATTGAGATACATAGAAGAATGACTCCAACAGAAGCAGTTCAATTGGGATTAGGGATAGAAAAATTTAGTCCTTATTTTTTTGAAGATCCAGTTACCCCTGATAACTTTGATGAGATGGCTTATGTTGCAGAAAAAATTAATATTCCTATAGCAACAGGTGAACGCTTTACATCTTTATGGGAATTTCAAATGGCTTTATCGAGAAATTCAGTCCAGTATGTTAGACCAGATGTATGCTTGGTAGGAGGAATTTCTGGAGCTAAAAAGATAGCTGCTCTAGCAGAGGCTCATCACGTAGGAGTAGTCCCACATAATCCACTATCGCCAGTTTCCACAGCTGCATGTTTACAAATTGCCGCAACAGCTCCTAATTTTGCTTTACAAGAATACCCAATAGGAGAAGATATTCAACCCGATGATATGGATAATCCATTTACACCTAATCAGCATTCATTTAACAAGGCAAATATGGTTACTGGAATGGCAAAACATGATGGAAATGGGTATTTAGTATTCTCCGATCAGCCAGGTATAGGGCTTGAATTAAAACCCGATGCAGTAGAGAAATGTCCACCAAAACCAAGGGAAGTAATAACTAGATTACATGAAGATGGATCGGTAATTGACCAATAAAATAATGAATATTAACCCGTCAACATTATTATTTGTTCCTGGTAACCAGGAAAAAATGTTAGATAAGTCGAAAACATTAGATACAAAATGGCTTATCCCGGATTTGGAAGATTCCGTTGCATTTGATGATAAAGAAAAAGCTAGAGAAATAGTTTCAAAATATATACCTTTACTGAAAAGTTCTGGTAAATATTTAGTCCCTAGGATAAATTCTTTTTCAACTGGGCTTACTGAGGCAGATCTAGAAAAAATAGTAACTACCGATATAGTTGGAATATCTATAGGAAAAATCAGGAATCCTGAAGAGCTTCAAACCTTGGATAGATTAATTTTGAAGATTGAACGAGAAAAAAAAATAAAAGAAAATTCTATATTTCTATTACCCTGGATTGAAAATGCAGAAGCAATTAATAATCTAAATAATATCTTAATGTCATCAGAAAGAATCAAGTGGATAGCATTTGGAGCAGAAGACTTTACTGCGGACATGGGAATTAGTAAGCAAATTGAAGATAATCCATCTGACCAATCACACCTGATATTTGCTAGATCAATGATTGCTCTTACTGCTAGATCTCATAATATTCATTCTCTTGATACTCCATTTACCGCCTTCAGAGATGATGAAGGTTTAAAAAAAGAATCTAAACATGCTAAATCATTAGGATTTAAAGGAAAATTATCAATACATCCTAATCAAGCTAAAATTATTGAAGATATTTTTATGCCTTCAGATAAAGAAATCGAGGAAGCATTGACGATTATGAAAGCAGCAAATGATGCAAAATCTAAGGGGAGAGGCTCTACATCTTTAAATGGAGAAATGATAGATATGCCAGTGATTTTGAGAGCTCAAAATACACTTGATAACGCTGAATTAGATTACGAAAAATACTGAGATTTATATATTTGATAAACTAATAAATAAAAAATACGAATGGAGATAAATTGGTTCAACCACTTAATGGCTT
>PAOV01000014.1 GCA_002708145.1 Chloroflexota bacterium | reverse complement strand
TATTTGATGAAACAATTAATATTGAAAATTATTGGACTAATGATTTAGTTACTTTTTTACTTGGATGTAGTTTTAACTTTGAGCACGAATTAGTTAAGTGTAATTTTAATTTACCTTATTACTCTACTGCAAAGACTGTACCAATGTTTAATACAAATATTCAAACAATACCTTCAGGAAGTTTCTTTGGTAATACGGTTGTTACATTGAGATGGATCCCTAAAAGTAGAATTGATGAGGTAATTGAAATATCTTCTAAATATGTTAGTTCTCATGGTTCTCCAGTTCATATAGGAGATCCATCTAAGATTGGTATAAAAGATTTACGTAATCCTGATTATGGCGATGCTTGGATAAATCATGATAAATCAATGCTTCCAGTTTTTTGGGCGTGTGGAGTAACACCTCAAAATATTGCCTTATCAAGTAAAATTGATTTTATGATAACTCATTCTCCTGGTCATATGTTTGTAACTGATTTAAATAGTAATAATAAAAAATGAAAAAATTTAGTCTCATACAAGAAATTATCTTATCAGATGATACTCGTTCGATTTCTAAACTAAATTCTCATATGCAAGATGATTGGCTTGAAAATTCATCAAATTTAGTAATTAATAATCAAGGGGTAATTTTTATAACCACTGGTTTTTATATTTTAAGTTCTAAGAAAGGTGAAACGGATGGTCCAATAGGTGCAAAAGCACTAAGTGACTCTTTAAAGATGTTAGGTAATGAAGTTTATATAATAACTGATGAATTTAGTTATGATGTCATCAGTTCTATTTTCAAAAAAAAAGATATTATAACTTTTCCTAATCTTAGTCATAAAAAGTCATCAGATTTTGCAAAAAAATTGTTAAGTGACTATAACCCATCTCTTCTAATATCTATTGAAAGAGCAGGTATTTTAGAAGATGGAACTTATAGAAATTGGAAAGGTTTAGATTTTTCAGAATATAACTCTAAAATTGACTATTTATTTAATTTCCATAAAAAAACTGTAGGTATTGGAGATGGAGGTAATGAAATTGGTATGGGGAACTTGTTTGATCAAATAAAAAATTTAGATGGTTTACCTGACAAACCTTCCGTTACTAAAACTTCAGAATTAATCATATCGAGTGTATCTAACTGGGGAGCTTATGGACTTCTAGCAGCTTTATCAATAATAAAAAAACAAAATTTACTTCCAACAATTAATCAAACTAATGATTGGCTTAGCAAAATAGTTTTAGCAGGTGCAGTGGATGGTATGAGTGGGGAATCAAAAAAATGGATTGATGGTAGGTCTTTCGATGAAGATTCTTTGTGTTTGAAAAAATTATTAAGTCTAGTTTAAGATTTTTTATTTTTTTTAGTGTCTTTTACCATAAAGATTAACATTATTGTTCCCAATAAACCAAAAATAGCAGTGAAGCTTGAAGCGAATGAAATAGAAATGATTTGCCCCATATATCCTATAGCAAGTGGAGCTGAAGAAGCTCCTGAATCTGCGAACATTCTCCATGTACCTAAAAATTCTCCTCTATTTTCTTTTGGTGATAAATCAGCCCCCAATGTAAGAATAAAAGCAGTAGATAAACCATTTCCTAAACCAGCTAAAATCCCCACTAATAATAAGCTATTTATATCTCGAGTTAAAGGAACTAATAATATAGCTATTGATAAAATTATAATAGCTGGAACTCCAGTAAACTTTCTTCCCCATCTATCCATTACGTAGCCAACTATAGGAAATAATAAAGAGTCAACAGCAAATGATGCTGTAACTATGTACCCAATCATATCTTTTGATAATTTTAATTCTTCCCCCCAAAAAGGGATTAAAAACTCCCTTGCTGCTCTCAGAAAAGAAAGAACAGATGCAACAAATCCTGCGGTTGCAAAAATTTTATAATTCTTTTTTAGTACTATAGAAAAACCGGACAGTAATTTTTTATTTTCTGATAATAGATGTTTATCTATATTATTATTATATTTATCAGATTTATGATAGTTGATTATCAGAATAATCATTGTTATTGTTGCTAGAAATATTTGTAAAATAAAAGGTATTCTAATTCCTATAAATTCAGCTACAATTCCACCTATAAAGGGTCCTAATATAGTAGCGAATCTTCCAAATCCACCAAATATTGAAATAGCTCTTCCTCTAATTTCTACAGGAACAGCTATTGCTATGTATGAGTGCCTTGATATCATCCATAAAGAAAAACTTATTCCGGAAATTATTCGAGCAAAGAATAGGAAAGTTGTAGACTGGGCTATTACTGCCAAAAAAGATGATAAGGCAAATAAAAATACACCTATCATCATGGTTTTGTTCATACCGTATTTAGATAATATTATTCCTGAAGGAATATCAAATATAAGCATTCCAATTGCTTTAGCGGAGACAATTAAACCAATCATAAATGTAGTAGCCGCCATCTCTTCTGATGCAAAACCGGGCAATATTGGTATTATCATACCCTGTGCTATAGACAATAAAAAAGATGGTATATAAACAGACCAAGCTAAGGTGACTAAAGTAGATTTGAGAGTTTGATTTTTTTTCAATTATTTTTCCAGTTATTTGAGATCACTTCACCTGTACAATCATTTCAATCTCAACTGGAATTTGAAAAGGCAAACTACCCATTCCAACTGCTGAGCGAGCATGTTTCCCTTTATCTCCAAATATTTCTACAAGTAAGTCTGAACACCCATTAATTACTTTAGGATGATTATCAAAATTACTCTCAGCATTTACCATTCCCAGTACCTTAACGATTTTTTCAACTTTGTTTAAGTCTCCAATGTGATTTTTAAGAGCTGCAAGTAATTGTACGCAAACTAGTTTTGCTGCCTCATATCCTTCATCAATGTTCAGATCTTTACCAAGTTTTCCTTTCATATATGAACCATCATTCTTCATTGGACCTTGACCGGATAAAAAGATAAGTTTACCTGAAGTTACTGCTGGAACAAAATTAGCTACAGGGTTAGAGGGGTTATCTAAATTGATTCCTAAACTTTTAATTCTTGTTTCAAAATCTTGCATAATTTTTTATTCCTTTGGTTCAGTCATTGATAAAGGATCTAAAATATTGTCAATTTCATTCTCTTCAAGATCTGTTTCTAACAAGGTTACTTCTTTTATTGTTTTACCAGTTTCTGAGGCAATATGTGCAATTTTTGCAGCTGAATCATAACCTACTATTGGAGCTAGCGCAGTACAAATTGCTAACCCTTCCATTACCATATTTGGACCTTTTTCTGTAGCCTCAAGTCCGTCTATGCATTGTTTAGAAAAATTAGTGGAAGATGATGCCAAAAGGTCGATACTTTCAAGTATATTATGTGCAGCTACAGGCATCATAACATTTAATTCAAAATTTCCCGATTGACCTGCTATAGTTACTGCTGCATCATTGCCTATAACTTGTGCGCAAACCATAGTTACTGATTCAGCTATAACAGGATTGACTTTTCCTGGCATTATTGAAGAGCCTGGTTGTACTTCTGGTAATGAAATTTCCCCTATACCTGCTCTAGGGCCAGAGCCAAGCCATCTTATATCATTAGCAATTTTCATCATACCTACAGCAATAGACTTTATTTCACCAGATGCGGATACAATAGCATCTATTGTACTTTGAGATTGGAAATGATTATCAGTTTCTATGAAGTCAATTTTAGTCATTTTTCCAAGTTCTTTTATAACACCTTTACTAAATTTAGGATGCATACCTATTCCAGTTCCAACAGCAGTTCCACCCAAAGCTAAAACTTTGAGTTCATCTAAAGCTTTTTTTGCTCTTGATATTGCTAATTTAATTTGTCCTGAATAACCTAAGAATTCCTGACCCAGTCTTATGGGTGTTGCATCTTGAAGATGGGTTCTTCCAGTCTTCACTATATCCCAAAAATCCTTAGCTTTATTACCTAATGATTTTTCTAAAATTTCTAAGCTAGGGATTAGTTTTTCATTTATAGAAACTGCTGCTGCAACATGAATAGTAGTTGGTATTACATCATTTGATGATTGGCCTTTATTGACATGGTCGTTTGGATGTATGGGATCTCTTGAACCGAGTACCCCACCTAGAGATTCGATAGCTANANNTGNAATTACTTCATTCGCATTCATATTTGTTGAAGTGCCTGATCCTGTCTGAAATACATCAACAACAAACTGATCATCATAATAACCGTCAATAACTTTTTTTGCTGCATCTATTATTGCATCTCCAATATGCTTATCAATAGTTCCTAGTTCTTTATTTATAATTGCAGCAGATAGCTTTACTTGAGCAATTGCTTTTATAAATGATCTTCCTAATCTTAGATTGCTTATAGGGAAATTGAGCTCAGCTCTTCTGGTATTTCCACCATAGTATGCTTTAGATGGTACCTCTAATTCTCCCATTGAATCTTTTTCAAAACGCATATTATTATCCAATTTTTTCTCCAAAAAACATTAAATTATTTTTTATGATTATAAATCATTTTTTTTCTTTAAATGGTTTTATTATTGATAATATACCTCCAAAAGCAATGATAATTGTTGAGAATATAAACACATAATCTATGCTATATTTTTGTGCTAAAACTCCTGATATTGCAGGGCCTAGCAACATTCCTATAGAATATAATGCTTGATAAACTCCTTGAGTAGTTGCTTTAAGATTTTTATCAGCGTATATGAGAGTTAGACTTATAAGAATTGTATTCATAAGACCTCTTCCAAATCCATTAAATATATTTACTATGAAAATTATTATTAGATTTTCGTTTATAGAGAAAATAATTAGAGAGCAAGCTATCATAAAAGAAGAAATGAATAAGCATGTTGAAGGATTAATTTTCTTCTGAAGATAAAATGATACTAGGGTTCCAAATACCGTTGCTAACATCCCTGATGATGTTAGAAAGCCTACCTCTGACTTTGATGCACCTAAGNTTTCAACATATATAGGTAAGAATGCAAAATTTACCCCAAAAACTATAAATTGTAATGTTATTGCAATTATTGAAATACGTATTATAGTTTTGTTGATAACTATTTTTTTTATTGATAAAAAATAATTTTTAGAACTTTTTTCAAAATCTGGTTCTTTAGAAAATAATAAGAAAATTATTCCAATAATTCCTATAATAAAGCTAATATAAAAAGTTATGGAATTATTGTAGTACTCTGCCAAAATACCTCCTGTAAATGTAGCTAAGACTACACAAGTTGTATTAATTATCATCAATATAGTCACGCTTTTTTGAGTCTTTTCCTCAGAGAAAAATGATGAGAATAGAACTGTAAGTGAAACCCACCCTGCTGCAGATATCCCCGTTATAGATCGACCAAGTAATAATTGATGTGGATTTTCAGATAATCCTAAAATTAATGCACCTATACTAGATAATGAAAAAGCAATAATTGTGAATAGTTTTCTGCTAAATATATCTGATAAAATTCCTATTGGAATTCTAAATATCAGTTGGCCTAACGCATAAGAGGCAATGATAAAACCAGTTATCTCTAAATTTGCTCCTAATTCGGTAGAATGTATCGGTAGTATTGGAACGTATAAATAAAGTGATAACCAAAAGCAACATGTTCCCATAGATACGTATATAAGATTTCTTAAGTTGCTGTTCATACTAAAATAAAGATAATTAATAAGAATTTTATTTTACTTACGCAGAAAATTAAAGTAATATCCAATCAAAATCTAATATAAATAAAGGAAATTAATAATGAGATTTTGCTATGCAAACCGTAGACATACAATTTTCCCAATATCCCATGACTACACTAATCTTATCCCAGAAAATTATAATGATGCTTTCCTAAGAAAAACAAAAGAATTAGGTTTTGATGCTCTAGAAATTGGTTTAGAAACCTTTGAACATTTAGATAATAATGCAAAATTAGAGTTTTATAAAAGAATAAAAGACTTTGGATTAGATATAGGGTGTATTAGAACTGGTGGGACTTTGCATGATGCTAAAAATGGTCCTAGAAATATAGAACGCTTATACAAAGGAATTGAAATAGCAGAAATTGTAGAAGCAGAAATTGTTAACGGAGCCCTTAGCGCACCTGCAAGGTTGCCAGGCTATCCTGCTGGCTCTTTACCAGGCAGTGAAAAAGGATGGAATATATCACAAGATGCATCAAAAGATTCTATGTTATATATTTATGATGAAATTGCAAAGGTCTATCAAGGTGCATGCCAATTTGCTAAGGAAAAAAATATTACAATCACAGCAGAAGTTCATCAAAATTCTCCTGTAGATAATTCTTGGTCAGCAAAATTATTACATGAAAAAGTTGATAAAGAAAATTTTGGAATTAATCCTGATTTAGGTAATATATTATGGAATTATGATATCCCTGAAGAAACATTTGAAGATGCAATAGATTCAATGGCATCGATTTCAAAATATTGGCATTGTAAAAATCTATTTACTGTTTATCATCCAGAAAATAATCGATCAGTATTTATAAGGGTCCCGCTACCCGATGGAGAAATTGATTACAGGTATGCAATAACTTCTTTGCATAATGCTAACTATTCAGGTTATATGACTATTGAAGGAGCTTGGGCTGGAGATCAATGGCATAATGATTATAAATCTCTCAGATATGCTAAAAAAATTTGGGATGAATTGCAATCATCAAAAAAATAATACAAATAAAAAAATAAGTTAAAATGGAATGAAAATTATGAAACAAAAGGAATTATACTTCTCACCTGAGCCTTATTGGGCCAAATTACCACATCCCATATTTTTTAAGGAAGCTACTTCAGTATCGGTTGATTCGGAAGACAATGTTTACGTTTTTAATAGGGGAGATCATCCATTAATAATTTTTGATAAAGATGGTAATTTTATTAAAACAATGGGAGAAGGTGAATTTATTAGGCCTCATGGAATAGAGATAGATTCTGAAGATAGTCTATACTTGGTAGATGATCTTGGCCATTTTGTTCAAAAACGTTCAAAAAATGGTGATATTATTTTTACAATCGGTCAAAAAGAAAAGCCTTGTGAATGGCAATCTGGAGGCTATTTTAATAGACCAACTGATATAACGATTAATCCTGATAACGGAGACTTATTCATCACTGATGGATATGGTAATTCAAGAATTCATAAATTTGATAAAACTGGAAAACACATTTTATCTTGGGGTCAGCCAGGAGCTGATGAAGGTCAGTTTTCTCTTCCACACAATATTACTATGCTAGGCAATGATAAAGTTGTCATGTGTGATCGAGAAAACTTTAGGCTGCAAGTATTTTCCCTTGAAGGAGAATTTATTTCTCAACATCATATGCATAGACCTCAAGCTATAACATCATTGAAAGATAATTATCTTTTAGTCGCAGAAGCTGGAACTGGTGCTGATACGCAAATAGGTGTGCCTAATTTAGGTTTGTCTGTTAAGGTATTAGACTATGATTTTAACTTGGTTACATCTTTTGGAGATGAACAAGAAGGTGAGGGTGCGGATCAATTTATTTCTCCACATGGCATAAGTGTGGATAGTAATGGGTCAGTTTATGTTGCAGAGGTTTCATATACAAATTGGTCAAAGAGAAATGATATAGACCTAAATAATGGCAGAGAGCCAATAAGTTTCAGAAAATGGAATATGATAAAAAGTCTTTAAAGGAGAACATATGACAATAGTTGGAGAAGATAAATTCAAATATGAAGTTGATCAAAATTGGCTAAGACATAAACCTAAATTTTGGGAATTAGGTCAGATTGCTGATGTAGCAATAGATTCCAAGGAAAGAGTATGGTTATTTTCAAGATCAAAACACCCAGTAACATGTTGGCAAAAAGATGGAAAATTTTTAGGCTCATGGGGAAATTTGGGACTCGATGAGGGTGAATTTAGAGTTCCACATGGTATGTATATAGATTCAGACGATAGTATTTGGTTAGCTGACCACCAAACACATTTAGTAACTAAGCATGATGAGAATGGTGATGTTTTACTCAGTTTAGGTACTTTTGGGTATGCCAATATTACTGTTACCACTAATAATACTCAAGGTTCCCCATTTAATATGCCAACAGGTATTGCCATTAATTCTGATAAGAAAATATTTGTCTCAGATGGTTATGCTAATCGTAGAATGCATAGATTTTCAAAGGATGGAAAATTAGAAATTTCTTGGGGAAGTGCAGGTACTAAAGAAGGTCAATTTGCTATTCTTCACAAGGTTGGAGTAGATAAAAATGACTTAGTATATGTTTGTGATAGGGAAAACAATAGAATTCAAATATTTACTCCTGATGGTGAGTATATTAAATCATGGGATGGTTTTGCTGGGCCAGGAGATATATTTTTCTCGAAAAATGAAGAAGTGATTTATGTTTTAGAACAGGGTGGAGGGGAGAAAAAAAATGGTATAACAATTTTAAACTCAGATGGAGAAATAATCACAAGATGGCGCGGAAATGATTCTGCATGTCAAAGTGCCCATGGTATGTGGGTAGAGGGAAATGGTGATATATATGTGGCAGAAATTGGTGATAAAGGTTCTGGACAGAGAGTTACCAAATTTTCAAAAATTTAGGCTAATAATTCTCTAAGTTCTCCAACATTTGTATCTTGCCTTAGCCTTCCAAGTGCTTTTCTTTCTATCTGTCTTATTCGTTCACGGGTTAGGTTTAATTCTCCACCGATTTCTTCTAATGTTCTTGGCCTTCCATCGAATAGTCCAAACCTGAGTTCTAAAACCTTTCTTTCCCTATCTTGTAAACTACCTAATACTTCATCAACTTGTTGTCTCATAGAAGATTGTGCAGCTATATCAGCTGGAGCTGGAGCTGCATTATCTTGAATAATATCACCAAGTTCATTTTCTGCGTCTTCTCCAATAGGTGTTTCAAGAGAAACAGGGTCTTGTGACATTTGTAATATCTCTGATACTCTTTCAATTGGAAGTTCTACTTTTTCTGAAAGTTCTTCAATTGAAGGCTCTCTATTTAATTGTTGACTTAGCTCTCTTCTAGCTCTCATTATTTTATTTAAGGTTTCAACTACGTGTACAGGAATCCTAATAGTTCTTGCTTGATCAGCGATAGCTCTTGTTATACCTTGTCTTATCCACCAGGTAGCGTATGTACTAAACTTAAATCCTTTTCTAAAGTCAAATTTTTCAATTGCTCGCATCAAACCTATATTACCCTCTTGGATCAAATCAAGCATTGATAACCCTCTACTTAGGTGTTTTTTTGCAACACTAACTACTAATCTTAGATTAGCTTCTCCCAAATGTTCGCGAGCTTTTTCCCCTTCTTCTCTAACTCTTATAATATGAGCATTTAATACACTTACAATGGGATGTAAATTTTCCATAAATTTAGGATTTTGAACTTCTTCTTCAAGTTTTTTAATGTCAGGATTTAGTGTTAGCATTTCAACTGTATCTGAAGATAATAATCTAGTAATGACAGAAAGGTCTACTATTAAAAGATGAGCCTCATCAGGACTCACTCCTAATGCATCTGAAAGATAATTGATTAAATCTTCATTTTTTTGATTATCTATTAGGCTTCTTATTCTGTCGTCCTTAATTACTAAATCTAAATTAATCGGTGGTTTTATACCTAGGAATTTACATACCGAGGTTGCAGTTTCATTTGATTTTGAAAGCTCTATAAATATATTTTTAAGTATTTCAATATTTTCAATTTTTGATGTTGGATCATCATTAGTAAGTTTGCTTTCGATACTTTCAAGCTTTTTTGCAAGTTCAACAGCCCTAGCTAAAACTACTTCGTCATCAGCAGTTAGCAAAGAAACTCTACCTATTTCTCTGAGGTACATTCTTACAGTATCTTCTGTAAGCTCAGACTCTTGCAGTTCTTTCATAACATTTTGAGCGGCAAGAGATGCGTCATCTATTGCTCTTGCTGCTTCCCACATGTCTAGTTCGGAACTAGTTATTGCAGTAGCATCACTCTCAGTGCTTACTTCTTCATCTTCAATATTAGTAGACTCAATTCTAGCAAAAGAATCTACTTTTTCGACCTCACCGTCTAAAGCGGCTGAAATATCATTAAAATTTTCTTCCATAGCATCTTTACGTGCTTTTTTTTCTGCCAAGTAATTTTCCTTACTAATATTTTTTCTTATATTATCATTCTACTCTTAAACAATAATATTCTAAAACCCCTTTTTGTTACAGAATAAGGAGAAGATAAGCATTATATCTTGAGTATATTTTATTTTTTGCTATCCTAATACTAAAAATAAAAGGATTATAAAAACTATGGCTACCAAATTTAATTACGATAAAATTTTCTCAGCAAAATCTTCTGATACTCCAATTAATATAGTTTCACACGCTAAATATGATTTTGCAGTTGCATATCCAGCCCCTGAAACCTTGCCAATGGATGGACTAATTCATTCATTGACAACAGCTATGGATACAAATAGCGAAAAAGTAAATAAACAAATGGCCTATTATCCTCATGTAATGGGTTCGGAAGAACTAAGAGATTTTACTAGCGAAAAATTGAAGAATGATAGAGGAATTGTAGTGGATAAAGATCAAATAGTCTTGACCAATGGTTCTGGAGAAGCAATAGGTTTAGTAATACAAGCTTTGACTAATCCTGGAGATATTGTCTTAGCAGAAGAATTTGTTTATATGGGAACACTTAATCAATTTAGAAAATTTGATGCTGAAGTAGTTGGTATGAAAATCGATGAAGAAGGAATTATTCCAGAGGCCTTAGACCAGCAAATTTCAGAAATGATTGCCTTAGATAGATTGCCAAAATATATATATACTATTCCAGAGCATCAAAATCCAACAGGTTCATCGATTCCTAAGCATAGAAGAGAGCAAATTCTTAAAATTGCTCATAAATATAATTTACCGATATTAGAAGATGATTGTTATGTGGACTTAAGATATGAATCAGTTGCTGAACCAGCATTTAGAGCTCTTGATGATTCTGGGATAGTTATCTATGTTGCATCTTTTTCCAAATTACTTGCCCCGGGATTAAGATTAGGTTATTTTACTGGATCTGATGATTTAATTCGAAGGTCTTTAAATTTTAAATTAGGAAGTGGTCCTAATCAATTCGCTGCCCTGGCTATAGATGGCTACTTGCGTAGTAATCAAGAATCCCACAAGGATAATTTTAATCCACTTCTAAGAGATAAATATCAATCAATGAATGAATCTCTATTGGAAAATTTTTCTGATTTTGGTGCTAAATGGTCAAAACCAAAAGGTGGATGTTATATATGGTTAAACATGCCTGAAGGGTGCGATATAAGTTCAATTCGAGATAAAGTATTTAGTGAAGGTGTTGGATATATTGCTGGTACTAATTTTGAGGCTGATGGAAGTGGTCAAATAGGACATAATTATGCTAGATTATGTTTTGCTTTTGAATCTCCTGAAAAAAATAGAGATGGTATTAAACTACTAGCAGATATATTCAAGAAATATGGAGTAGTTAATTAAATGTCTCTTAGAGAAATTGCAAAAAAACTTGTTAGCAAACAAAAAGGTATCTTAGCTGCGGACGAAAGTAATACAACAATTTCAAAAAGATTTGAGAATTTAAATATTGAACTAAGTGAAGAAAATAGGCGTTTATGGAGAAATCTTTTACTTACATCTGCAGAAATAGAAAATTATATAAGTGGTATTATTTTATATGATGAAACTGTTCATCAATACAGTGATAATAATCAATCATTCATAAAGCTTTTATCTTCAAAAAATATATTGTCAGGGATAAAAGTTGACAAATCACTTCATAAGCTTGCAAGGTCTAATCAAGAAAATATAACTGAAGGGCTAGATGGATTATCAGAAAGATTGATTATATACAAAGATTTGGGATTATCTTTTGCTAAATGGCGGGCGCTAATTGAAATCACAGAAGAATTACCCTCTGATTATTGTATATCGGTAAATGCCCATGCCTTAGCTCGTTATGCTGCAATATGCCAAGAACAAGGTATTGTCCCAATCGTTGAGCCTGAAGTTTTTATTGAGGGTAAACATTCAATATACAAATCAAAAGAAGTTAATGAAAAAGTTTTTAAAAAAGTTTTCATGGAATTGAANGAGCAAAATGTTGACTTGGAAAGCATTGTTCTTAAGCCGAGTATGGTAATACAAGGGGATAAAAATACTGATAAATTATCGGCTGAAAAAATTGCAGAAATAAACGTAGAATTTTTATTAAGTAATGTACCATATCAACTTCCGGGTATTGCATATTTATCTGGAGGCATGAGTGATGATGATTCTATTTTGATTTTAAGAAAAATAAATCAATATGCTAAAGAAAAAAGAACTCCATGGGAGATAACTTTTTCCTATGGACGAGGTTTACAGTCAACAGCAATGCATAAGTGGCGAGGAAAGAAAGAAAACATTACGCCAGCTCAAAAAATTTTTATTGAAAGATGTAAGCAAGCTAGTATGGCAAGACAAGGGCTTTAACATGAAAGATGAAATATCAGAAATAATAAATAGTAAAATAACTAAACTAAAAGAAACTAGAAGGTTTTTTCATAATATTCCAGAACTAGGTTTTAAGGAATTTAAGACATCTAAGGAGATATTAAATAGATTGGAAGGTTTCGGTTTAGAAGTTGAGTATGGGATTGGTAAGACTGGGGTAGTTGGCAAATTGGTAGGAGAGTATGAGGGGCCAACATTAATGATTCGTGCGGATATTGACGGTCTTCCTATAAATGAAAATACTAATCTAGATTTCAGTTCAAATAATGGAAACATGCATGCGTGTGGTCATGATGGTCATATAACAATGGCATTAGGTGCAGCTGAAATATTAAATAAATTTAAATCAAAATTACATGGAAATATTGTTTTTGTTTTTCAACCTGCTGAAGAAATTGTTCAAGGTGCTTTAGCTATGATCAATGATGGATTATTCGAAAAATATCCAGCTGATAGAGTAATTGGCACCCATTTATGGAACCAAGTTCCTTGCGGGAAGGTGGGAATTAATGATTCAACCGTTTTTGCTGGTGCAGATCAGTTTAGAATAACGGTTCAAGGTAAAGGTGGGCATGGTGCTATGCCACATATTGCAGTTGATCCTATAATCACTTTATCTCAAATAATTAATTTATCTCAAACTATTGTTAGTCGCGAAATTGCTCCAAATGAGATGTCAGTATTAACTTTTGGCCAAGTGCATGGTGGCTCTGCTCCAAATGTAATTGCAGATTCTGTTGTTGTTGAGGGTACCATAAGATCTTATAAGAATGAGGTACAGCTAAATATAATGGATTCACTGAAGAGAATATCAAAAAATGTTGCAGATGCTACTAGAACAAATATAAATTTTGAGAGAATACATGGAGCCCCCCCTGTAATAAATGAACCAAGAGTTGCTAATTCTATTGCAAGAATTTCTAGCTTAATCGTTGGTGAAGAAAATGCAACTAGCATAGAACCAATAAGTGTTGGAGATGATATGGCAGAATTTCTAAACCGCATTCCTGGTACATATTTTATTTTAGGAGCTGGGTTTAAAGATGCTGAGTCAAGGGGTATCGAATCTCATCATAACTCTAAATTCGACTATGATGAAAATTGTCTTCCAATAGGAACTGAGATATTTGTAAGAAGTGCTCTTGATTATTTATCTTAGTGATATCAAATAACTGGTGATGTACCGCCATCTACATTTATCGCTGTACCTGTAACATAACTTGCTTTGTTTGACGCAAGAAAACAAATTACATCTCCTGCTTCGTGTGCTTCACCTACCCTGTTACCTAAGGGTACGTTTTGACCTAATTTTTCCCAATGATTTTCTATTGTGTACTCAGGATTTTCTTTGTTTGCTGTTTCCCATCTACTTCTGTGTTGCCCAGATTTTAGTAATCCTACACAAATTGTATTAACTCTTATATTATAATTTGCTAATTCTCCAGCCCAAGATTTTGTTAAAGATATTCCAGCAGCTCGAGACAGTGATGTCGGTTGGCCAGATGGACCTGATGCTTTGCCTCCTGGGGTAGTTGTATTAATAATTACTCCTGAACCTGATTTTTTTAAGTATTCCAGTGAGTTTCTGGCACAATATATTGCTCCATATACTTTTATACCAAAATCTATTTTAATCTGCTCGTCAGTAATATTTTCTAATGATGTAGCAGAAGATGTTCCAGCATTGTTTATCAAAATATCTATTCCACCCCATTTATTCACCACACTATTAACCATTTCTTTAACATCGTTTTCATTAGATACATCTGCTGATATACCAATAACTTCCCCTGATGTTGTAGAGATAATTTCATTTACAGCATCATCAAGTTTTTTTTGATTCCTTCCAATAATTGCTACTTTAGCTCCTTCATTAGAAAGAGAAATTGCTGCTGCCTTTCCTATTCCGTCACTTCCTCCAGTAATTATGCTTATTTTGTTTTTTAATCCTAAGTCCATTTTTATCTCCTTAATTTAATTTAGAAAACTACCCTCTACCGACATATGGCATTTTTGTGGCCATTATAGTCATAAATTGAATATTAGTATCTAATGGTAGATTAGATATTTGTAAAATACTTTCACCAACGTGAGATACATTGAATCTTGGTTCGGGGACAATATCACCATTTGGTTGAGGTTGTCCAGAATCAGATGTTGCTGTCATTGGAGTTGCAGCATTGCCAACATCAATTTGGCTACATGCAATATTGTATTTTCTTCCATCAAGCGAAATTTGTTTAGTTAATCCTGAAATAGCATGCTTAGTAGATGTATAAGCTACTGAATCTGGTCGAGGTACGTAAGCTGATATAGAACCATTATTAATAATCCGTCCACCCATAGGCTTCTGATTTTTCATGATTTGTATTGCTTCCTTAGCACATAAAAAACTACCTGTTAGATTTATATCTACCACTCTTTGCCAATCACTTAGAGCTAGACTTTCAGTATTAGACTTTACACCTATACCTGCATTGTTGAATAGGACATCCACTCTTCCGAATTTTTTCATAGTAGCCTTAAATAATTTTTTTACATCTTCCTCTTTGCTTACATCTGTGGTTTGTACTAAAAATCTATCTTCGCCAGCACCTGATTCTTTAACAGTGTCAATGAGGGGTTGCTCTCTTCTACCAGCCAAAACAACTTGATATCCATCTTGAATAAGATGCAACACAGCACTTTTTCCTATACCAGTACCAGCACCGGTGATAACTCCAACTTTTCCGTTATTTTTCTTTATAGTCAATATTTTCTCCTAAAAATAAAAAAATTATTAAATACGATGTGAATAATCGATGATATTAGAATCAATTCTAAGTATTCTTAATAAATACGTCAAATTAGGAAAAGATTTTTTGGACAAAAAAAATATATATGAACCATTAGATATGCCAAGAAGAGTAATTNTGGGCCCAGGACCAAGTTCTGCGAACCCGAGAGTCCTTAGGGCTATGTCTTTGCCTATTGTAGGCTACTTGGATCCAGCCTTTTTCGACTTGCTTGAGAAAGTATCTGGTATGCTAAATCAGATTTTTTTGACAAAACAAATGTCCTTTGCTGTCGCAGGTTCTGGTTCTGCTGGGATGGAGGCGGGTCTTGTAAGTTTAGCTGAACCAGGAGATAAAGTCATAATTTGTTCATACGGTTACTTTTGTGAACGTCAAATTATTATGGCTAAAAGATTAGGTTTGAATGTGATTCCAATAAGAACTGAATGGGGTAAATCATTTGATCCGCAAATTTTGCTAGATACTATAAAGAAAAATCCAGATACTAAATTAGTTTTAGGTATTCATGCTGAAACATCCACTGGGACTGCAAATCCTATTAAAGAAATGGCAAAAATTTCTCATGATTTTGGATCCTTATTTATGACTGATGTTGTTACCTCTTTAGCTGGAAGTGAACTTCAATTTGATGATTGGGAAATTGATTATGCCTATTCAGGATCTCAAAAATGTTTAGCTGCTCCTCCAGGGATATCCCCTGTCGCAATGTCAGCCAGGGCTTTAGATTTCATAAGAAATAGAAAAACATTACCAACTTCTTGGTATCTCGATCTTTCATTAATTTGGGATTATTGGTCTGAAAAGCATATTGCTCATCACACAGCTCCAGTTAGTATGATTTATGGGCTTAGAGAAGCTATTGCTTTAACTTTGAATGAAGGATTATTTCAAAGATGGGAAAGACATAGAGTTAACGCATCAGCACTGAGAACTGGATTGAGGGCACTAAATTTGGATTTACCTATAAGTAAAAGTGATAGATTAGATCAACTTACAGTGATTAATTTACCAAATGGGCTTGACGATGTTGAGCTAAGGACAAAAATACTTGAACAATATTCAATTGAAGTCGGAAGAGGACTAGGAGAATTTGCTGGTAAAGTTATAAGAATTGGCCTGATGGGTGAATCATGCTATCCACCTAATGTTTTATATATTTTGCAAGCTTTGGAGAATATTTTGCCTCAATTTGGAATTGAAATTTCAGAAGGATCTGCTGTACACGCTGCTAGTAAAGAATACTCCAAAAATGGAATAAGAAAATTTTTTGAATAATTAATTAGTTTCTAAACCTTAAGTTTTTTCTAGATAAGTCACTTATTTTTGTACAACCCATTAATTTCATGTCTCTTTCTAGTTCATCTCTATAAATCCCTAAAGCTTTTTCAACCCCATCTTGTCCAGCCGCAGCAAGTGCATAAAGATACATTCTTCCACCAGCGCAAGCTTTAGCACCAATAGAGAGAGCCTTCAATATATGTGTCCCCCTCTGAATTCCTCCCTCCATTATTATATCTATTTTGTCGCCTACAGCATCTACAATTTCAGCAATATGATCAAATGGAGAACGCGAACCATCNAATTGCCTTCCACCATGGTTTGANACNATNATCCCNTTNCANCCAATATCTACNGCTTTTTTTGCATCNTCAACACTCATAACTCCTTTTAANGCGAATTGTCCACCCCATTTTGATTTNAGTTCCTCTGCATCTTTCCAGCTCATCGATTGATCTAGCATTTTACCAAAATAATCCCCTATTGAAGTAGCTACATTAGTAAGTTCGGTCACATGATCTTTCAATAATGGTAATTCGAATTTTCCTTTGGTTAGATAATTTATTCCCCACATTGGTTTGGTAACATAACTAAACGCACTTGAAAGTGTTATTCTAGGTGGTGATGTAAAACCTGTTCTAAAATCTCTTTCACGATTACCAGCTGTTATTGTNTCTACNGTNAGAGCCAGAACATCAAAATTAGCCTCTTTTGCCTTTTCTACCATAGCATCATTNAGACCTTTGTCTTTGTGATAATAATATTGAAAAAGTTTGGGTGCATCTATTGGTTTTAATANATCCATACCAGTAGTAGAAAGAGTTGAAACACTAAACATTGTATTAAATTTTGCAGCAGCTCTTCCAACTGCTTTTTCACCATCATAATGAAAGAGTCTTTGTAAAGCAGTAGGGGAACAGTAAAAAGGTAAATCTAATTTTTTACCAAATACTGTAGTAGATAAGTCAATTTCTGAAACATCTCTTAAAACATTAGGAACTAAATCAACATCATCAAAGGCCTTGGTATTTCTTCTATGAGTCATCTCATCATCCGCAGCTCCATCAATATAGTGGAAAACTGGAGAAGGGATCTTTTTTTTTGCTAATTTTCTAAAATCATGAAAGTTGTGACAGTGTTTTAGTTTCATTGGTAAGNNTATCCATAAAAATTAATTACTTTTTTNATAATTATATGAATTTACCAAATAGTTTTCAATNACTTAAACTTAGGAATGAGATATTTCAATCCATTTTGATTTATCGAATGATTCGTAGGCAGCATCAACGATTTCGGCTGCTTTTAAACCGTCATAAAATGATGTATCAATAATTTTTTGATTATTTTTCTTGATAGCTTCAACAAACAGAGAATAAGGTTGGGCATATTCGGGGCCTGGGTCCAACTGGTGAATTGGTCCATTTTCACCTGTTATACCTTCTATTAGGTATCTTCCGTTTGTAGCTATTTTACCTTTTTTACCTGAAATTTCAATTCTAGCTGAGGTGCTTCCATCTGGATCAGTTCCTCTTGATGCAAATGAAGTATGAACTACTGCAAATCCCCCGTTAACCCATTCGCATAAAAAGCCTGATGCATCTGGTACATCTACTTTTATTCCTTCAGGGAAATCTGCTGTTGGTCTTTTTGTTGTTGTTGTATCGAGAGTGGACACTATTCTTGATATTTCTCCATTTATAAACCTAAGCATATCGAAAACATGAATAAGTTCATAAACTGAACCGCCTCCAAATTCAGATTTGAATCTCCAAGCTAATGTGTCTGGTCTTGCATCATACTGATGTGACATTCCCCACCATATGTTTGCATGAAATATCTTCCCAATGAAATCTCTATCTATATATCGCTTAATCTTACCAAGAGATGTATTTCCTCTTTGATTAAAATTAGTTGAATGAATTATCCCCTTTCTTTCTGCAGACTTTAGCATGATTTTACAATCATTAGCACTTAATGCTAATGGTTTTTCACACAAAACATGAAGCCCTTTATCGATTGCAGATAGTGTTATATCTTTATGAGAATTTGTAGGTGTAATAATCACTACACCGTCTAAACTAGATTTAGTCATCATCTCTTCATAATCGGTGTAAATACTATTTATTTTCCATTTTTTTTGAAATTCAGATAATTTCTGCTCATTTGTTCTTGAAGCAGCAACAATTTCAACATCTTGGATGTTGGAAAAATGTTCCATATGAGTATCAGCAAATCTACCTGCGCCAATAATACCTAATCTGACTTTTTTCATATCATTATTATTATGCATTAGGGGTAACAATTGCTCTAGTTACTTTACTTCCATCTTGTGTACCTAGCCACTCAGCAGTTTTGAAAGCTTTATCAATATCCTTTAGAGGAAATTCATGAGAAATTACATCCATTAATGGATATTTATCTTTTGTTCTAAGAAGGAAATCAATTGAGTTAGGAATTATCCAAGGATCATAGTGTTGTATACCATAAAATCTTATTTGGTTAGTAATAAATTTAGCCATGTCTAAAGATGCATATGACCCAGGCATTATATTGCCAATTTCTAGATATGTACCTCTCATTCTTACCATATCAACTCCTTCTTCAACAACTTTTGGAAAACCTACAACTTCGACTACTTTATCTGCGCCAATTCCGTTTGTAAGTTCCATAACTCTGTCAATTCTAGATTGCGCAGTGTCGTATTCATTCATATCAATAATGTCAGTTGCACCACATTGTATCGCCAGATCTAATCGAGGTTTTTGGCCATCTATAACTATAATTTTTGAAGCACCTAATTCGTTAGCTACTGCTGTGGCGTTAACACCTAAACCTCCGGCACCTTGAATTACTATATTATCTCCCATCATGACTCCACCAAGGTGAAGTGCATCATAAACTTGTGCTAGAGCGCAGTTTATAGGAGCTGCAGAAGCATTTGAAATTTCCTCAGGCAATTTAAAGATATAGTGAGGGCTTCTTAAGTAGTAATATTGAGCAAAGCCCCCATTACATACCGGCCATTCATCAAGAGGTTTTCTACCTAATCTAAATTTACATGCACCAAATTCACCTCTTATGCAGTTATAACATTTTGCACAAGGAAAAAAATATGAAAACGCTATTCGATCTCCTTCTTTTAGTGGTCTCCTGAGTGAGTCTGTGGTAACTTTATTACCCATTGAAGCTACAGTACCCATCATCTCATGTCCAAATACAAAAGGATCTCGAGGGTGTTTTTTTGTGTCTATGCCATCACCTCTCCAAATATGTAAATCTGAGCCACAAACACTCGTTGCCTCTACTTTTACCTGGATAGCATCACTTTCAAGTTTAGGTAACGGTAATTCTCTAAATTCCCAACTTTCATTTGAATCATGCCATACCGCTGAAACTCCTGTTTTTCCCATTTATATTACTCCATTAAATCAATTTATAGATATTTATTATTATTTATACTATATTTATTCTTGTTGTAAATAGATGTATAGTTTTATTTATGAAACATTGCTTAATTTGCTTAAATTGTAAAAAGAAATTTGAGCCTAATATTTTTATTCTTAGGTGTGAAGATTGTAATTCTGTTGTAAAAGTAGATTATAAAGATCCTCCTAAGGATGAAATTTCATTATTAGATTCTTTATTAGAATCTAAATTATCCTCTTTGGGAGAAGGTAATACTCCTACAATTCATTTAAATAATTTTGCAAAAAAAATTAATCATAACTCTGTATATGCAAAGCTAGAATTTTTGTCCCCAACAGGATCGTTTAAAGATAGGGGATCTAATATTTTGTTAAATGTAGCAAAGAAATTTGGTGTAAATGAATTTGTTGAAGATTCCTCTGGTAATGCAGGAGCATCATTAGCTGCATATGCAAGTTTTATGAATATTAAGGCTAATATATTTGTCCCGTCATCAACTTCCCAAGCTAAGAAAGAGCAAATTAAAGTATATGGAGCAAAATTATTTTCTATAGATGGTTCAAGAAACGATACTACAGTTTCAGCTGAAAAGTATGCAAATAACAATGACATTTTATACTTGTCTCATAACTTAAGTCCGTATTTCAGTGAGGGTATGAAAAATGTTACTTACGAAATAATAAAAGAAGATTTGTTGTTTGATCATGTGGTTTTACCAGTTGGGAATGGTTCATTATTAATTGGAATGTACTCTGCTTACAGTGCTTTGCAAAAACTTGGAGTAATAAAAAAAATACCTAAGTTTCATGGTGTTCAATCTGAGATGGTCAGCCCTCTTTACAACTATTTTCACTCATTGCCTTGGGATACCAATCAAGCTCGTTATACTTTAGCCAGTGGAATTGCAGTATCAAATCCTCCAAGGATTTTTGAAATGTCTGAAAGTATCAAGAAATCTAAAGGCATAGTAGTTACTGTAAAAGAAGAAGATATGATTTATTGGAAAAATTATTTGTCAAAAAATGAAGGTTTATATGTTGAGGTTACATGTTCAGCTGCTTTGGCAGGTTTATACAAATTATTGAAAGAAAAAATAATAAACTCAAATGATAAAGTATTAATTCCCTTAACTGGAACTGGTCTAAAAGAATCAAAGTAAAATTAATCGCTGTAAGCTAGTCTAAAGCCTAAATTTCCAGTAGAAGAATCAGGTGAATTTTGAGTTCTAGCGGAGTTTCTATAGCGGTTGCAATATGAATTATGGCACAGATAAGAACCTCCTTTCATAGTTTTTGTATTTCCACTTAGAGGTCCTTTAGGATTATTCCTAGTCTCATTATTGCTAACTTTGTGAAATGATGCTGAAAACCAGTCACTGCACCACTCCCATACATTACCAGCTGTATCGTATACATTAAAATCATTAGGTTCAAAATAGTCAACAGGAGAGGTACCTAACCAACCGTCTTTCAACGAATTTGATTCAGGGAATTTTCCATTCCAAATATTACACTTTTTATATATTTCAGAATCGTCATCTCCCCAAGAAAAATTTTTATTTACTAATCCTCCTCTAGCAGCTATTTCCCACTCAGCCTCAGTTGGGATTTTTTTTCCCATCCAACTTGCATATGCATTTGCATCATTCCATGATACGTGTACAACAGGATGATTCTCTAACTCATAAATATTTGAATCAGGGCCATATGGATTTTTCCAATTTGCATTATCTACTTTCCACCACCAAGGAGCATCTTGTACTGATTCAGAAACATTTTTTTTTGTTTTTTCAGAGACTAATTGATAAAAAACAAAAGACCATCCAAATTTTTCTGCTTCAGTAATATAGCCTGTAGATGCACAAAATTTTTCAAAATCTAAGTTTGTGACTGGATATTGATCCATATAAAATTTCGAAACTTTAATTTCTCTTATTGGTCCTTCACCGTCGAAAGAAAAAGCTTTCTCATAATCTGTTCCCATTAGAAAATTTCCCTGATCAATTAGTATCATTTTTTCAGAATTATGTTTTTGTTTTTGAAAAAAATTTATCTGTTTTATAGATCTATTATTTTTAGAAATATCATTTGGGGAACAGCATTTTTTTTCAGACATAATTATCTCGCTAACTATTAATTTGCTTTAGAACCTGATTAAATCCATCTAAAGATCCCTCTATAACCCAATCTTCAACACAATAAGATGCTCTGAAAAAACCTTTAGTTCCAAAACCTATTCCTGGTACAACAAGTACAAGTTCGTTTTGTAAAATTTTAACAAATTCTTCATCGTTAGGAATAGGAGATTTAGGAAAAAGATAAAAAGCTCCATCTGGTTTTATGCAATCATATCCAATCTTAATAAGATTGTCGTAGAGTAAATTTCTTTTTTTTCTGTAAATATTTACATCCACTACTTCATCTTGAAGTTTAGAAACAACTCTCTGCATTAATGCCGGTGCATTTACAAAGCCTAATGTTCTCAATGAAAATATAATAGCATCAATGAGTTTTGTTTTATCATTATAATTTGGGTTTACTGCTATGTACCCAATACGTTCTCCAGCTAATCCTAGATCTTTTGAATGAGATGTTGCTACTATTGATCGTTCATGATGGCTATATATAAGGGGATATTTATCATCAGAATAAATTATCTTTTTATATGGTTCA
>PAOV01000013.1 GCA_002708145.1 Chloroflexota bacterium | reverse complement strand
ATAAGATATACTGCAGTTCAAGATGTTGGAACTGCTGTTTATCCAAAGTACTGCGAAGGTCAAATTCAAGGAGGAGTAGTCCAAGGATTAGGATGGGCTCTAAATGAAGAATACTTCATTACCGAAGATGGTGTAATGGCAAATAAATCATACCTTGATTATAGAATGCCAACCTCATTAGATATGCCAATGATTGACGCAATAATGGTAGAAGTTCCAAATCCACTGCACCCTTTTGGTGTTAGAGGAGTTGGTGAAGTTACTCTAGCTCCTCCACTTGCTGCTGCAGCATTAGCTGTAAAGGAAGCAACAGGAAAAAGGCACTTCGATCTTCCTGTAAAACCTGGAAGAATAATGGATCTTTATAAATCATAAAACCTAATGGCAATTGTATTTGTACCATATGCACTAAGAAAATATTGCGAGGATAAAAATATTGTTGAAATCTCCGCAACAAATTTAGGCGAGCTAATAGATAATTTAGAAATACGTTATCCGGGAACAAAAGCTCATATCATTGAGGATGGAGCTATTAAACCAGGTGTTGCCGCAGTTGTGAATCATACTACAACTAGAAAAGGCCTTCTAGAAAAAATTGATGATGATAGTGAAATACATTTTATAAATGCTGTTTCTGGAGGAATATATTGAAACAAAAAAAAGAACATTTTGAAGATGGTTTAATTTTTGATTCAGAAGCAAAAAAAAATATCTCAAATCATATTAGTTATTTTTTAAAAACTTTAGACCCTTACGTTGATAAAAATGGTACAGAAGGTACGCCATCTAGAGTTGCTAAAATGTATGATGAATTATTATCTGGATATGCAACCGATATAAAAAAATTATTAAATAATGCATTATTTGAAGTTCAGTATGATGAAATGGTAGTTGTAAAAGATATAGATTTTTTTTCTTTATGTGAACATCACATGCTGCCATTTCATGGGACTGTCAGCGTTGGTTATCTTCCAAATAATAAAGTTATTGGTCTGTCTAAAATACCTAGACTTGTGGATATGTTTTCAAAAAGATTGCAAGTTCAGGAAAGAATGACTCAACAAATAGCTCATGCCGTAGATAAATTAATTTCACCAAAAGGTGTTGGTGTTGTCGTTGAAGGAAAACATTTATGTGCCGCAATGAGAGGTGTAAAAAAACCTAATGTTATGATGAGTACAAGCGCATTATTGGGAGTATTTAAGAAAGATCATAGTTCTAGAGAAGAATTCTTAAATCATATAAAATGAATATATCGAATAAAACCGTACTCGTTACAGGTTCAAGTCAAAGAATCGGTAAAGAAATTGCATTGTTTTTTGCCAGCAAAAATGCAAACACAATAATTCATTATAATAATTCAAAGACAGAAGCTTTTAAAACTTACGATGAGATAAAGTCAATTAATTCAGATTCAATGATTGTAAAATCTGATCTTCAATCAGTAAGTGAAAATATAAATTTAATAAAAAAAATAATCGATGAATTTGGTCATATAGATATTATAATAAATAATGCTTCAATTTTTAATAAAATAAATTTAAAAGATACAACCCCTGAAATATGGGATAAACATCTTAATATCAATTTAAGAGCCCCTTTTATCTTATCTCAAGAATTAAAAAAACACTTAGGTAATAATCCTGGAAAAATAATTAATCTTAATGATTGGAAAACAACAAGAAAATCTCGTTTCGCTTACGGAGTTTCTAAATACTCTTTATCAGGATTAACAAAAAGTTTAGCTCTTGAATTAGCTCCATCAATACAAGTAAATGAAATAGCTTTAGGAGCTATATTGCCTCCATCAGACACAAAAGTAAATGATTATAATAAATCAAGTATTAGTTTTGGTCCTTCAAAAAGAATGGGCAAATTAAATGAAATTACAAATGTGATAGATATGTTAATTAATAATGATTACATAACCGGAGAAACCATTAATATAGATGGAGGAAGGCACTTAACATAATGAATGACAAAATAAATATAAAAAACCTAGTTGCTTATGCTATTATAGGTATCAATTCATGGGAAAGACAAACAAAGCAAAAAATTGAGATTGATATAGAAATCGAATCTGATTTAAGTCAAGCTATGCGATCCGACGACATAAATGATACTGTAAACTATAGAACAATAAGTAAAAAGATAATGGAGCACGTAGCCAGCTCAGAATACTACTTGGTAGAAAAACTAGCCAATAAACTTATAGAAATTTGCTTTAATGAAGATCAAAATTGTATTTCTGTAAAAATGACTATTAGAAAACCAGGAGCTGTAAGATTTTCTGAATCTGTTGGGGTAACCATTACGAGAAAAAGAAATGAAAAATGAAAAATTTTACGCTCTAACAATAGTGGGTGGTAAGGGAGAAAGATTAAAACCATTAACAGATAATCTTCCTAAACCAATGGTAAAAATAAATGGTATTCCAATAATTGAACATCAAGTTAATTGGATGAAATCACAAGGTGTAACAGATATTGTTTTTTTATGCGGATATCTAGGCAAAAAGATTCAAGATCATTTTGGCGATGGATCTAAATTTGGAATTAGGGCAAATTATTATTTTGAAAAATCTCCCTTAGGAAGAGGAGGGGCTTTAAAAAAAGGCTTAGAAATGGTTCCTGATAATAATAATATTTTAGTTACAAATGGAGATATAATTACTAATCAAGAAATTGAACCAATAGTAAAATCTCATATTAAAAATAATGTCTTATGCACATTAATGCTTGTTCCTTATATTAGCCAGTATGGAGTAGTAATTAGTGATAAAGATGACTATGTAAGTAGTTTCACTGAAAAAGGTCAACTACCGTACTGGATCAATGCGGGAGTTTATATTATGAATTCTTCTATCAAAAATTTGCTACCTGATATTGGAGATCATGAAAATTCAACTTTCGTTTCATTGTCTAAAAATAGAAAACTCTTAGGATTTAAGTCTGAAAAATTATGGAATAGCATAGAAAGTATGAAAGATATTTATGAAATAGAAGAAAAGATTATTAATGGAGATTTAATAACTTAAGAACAATCTAATGAATCACTTGAAAAAGGGTTTTCAGAGCCTTCAATCATTACACCAAAACACCCTGTATATTTTTTACCATTACTATCTGAACCATAGTATCCCCCAATATATTTACTAAATTCTTGCCTGATTTTATCATTAAAAATAGATGGAGATAAAAAAGTATTTCTTTTAAGATTTCCTATATGAAAATGAAGGTGAGTAGTAGCTTCGTTTTTGCCTTTAATTGCTTCATAAGAAGCGTTAGGTGGAACAAAAAAATATGCTAATATATCTCCTTTAGAAACATTTTGTCCTTCATCAACAAGTATAAAATTCTCATAAAATCCATCCTTAGGTTCTTCAACAAAAGGCTCTATGCTATAGTTTGCAAAAATTTCTTCCCCGTTACCATCTTTAGCAAAAATCAAATTAATTTCATAAGCATCATGATAAGCATGAGGAGTTTTTATTTCTTTCTTTTTAATAACACTGTCAATCTTACCATCAGCAATTGCATATAGAGGAGGATAATCAGATGGTACAGATTTATCATATAATTTAGTCCATTTTTTATTTTCATCTGCATATAGTACGTGAATACCTAGATGTGGATTATTATGTCTTTTGCCTCGGGCAGGTTGTGTTTGATAAACCGTTTCATCAATAGATACAGGAAATTGATCTGTAGGGTTTAGTGAAAAACTATTTAAGTTTGGTAGATTACTTTTTTCAGAACTACAAGAAATAATTAAAGTAGAAAAAATTACTAGAAATAAAAATTTCTTCATTCATTATTTTCAGAAGTCATCAGATATTTCAGTAAATCACTATTAGGATCTAAAATGATAGTTGTTTCTTCGTCCAAAAACTTTTCATATGCTTCAAGAGTTCTTCTGAATTCATAAAATTCTGGATCTTTTTCAAGTGCTTCAGCTAAAATATTTATGGCTTGTTCTTCTGCCTCTCCATATAATCTTGCTGATGTACCTTCTGCACTCTTTAGAATAATATTTACCTGCTTATCTACATCTGCTCTGATTTCAGCATCTTTTTGTGATCCTTCTGCACGAAGTCCACTTGCAATTCTTTCTCTTTCAGCTTCCATTCTTAGGAATACACTTGTTTCTATATCAGGAGGGAAATCAGCTCTTTTTATCCTGACATCTACTATTCTAATTCCGTATATATCTTCTATATCGGTTGTATATGTTATAGAAAATTCACTGAGAGATTCAGGCATAGGATTACTTACTAGCAAATCAACTTCTTGTTGTAATGCAGGTCTGCCCCGTTCTCTATCTGTCAAACTTTCATCAATAAAAATTTCTATCGCATCATGATTTATAGATCCATAGGTTTCAAGAACAGATTCTCTAGAAACTTCAATTCTGTTGCTAGCTTCTGTTACTCTATGCATAATATCTTCTCGTTTTTCAGAAATCACTTCTTCTTGTAAATCTAAAGCCACTTCTTGTCTTAGTTGAGCATTAACAATATCACCTACCCTGGATGCAGCACCAACTTCGTTCCTCAAGCTTTTATAAAATTGGAGTGGATCAACTATTCTATATCTAGCATATGAATCAATAACTAAATTTCTCTTGTCTGCTGTTAATATTGACGCAGGAGCTGCGTCAACTCTTAATAATCTATTATCAAATTTGATTACTTGCTCTGCAAAAGGTGTTTTAAACTTCAAGCCAGGGTTGGAAGATGTTTTCTGATACTCTCCAAACCTGGTTACAATAGCTATTTGAGTTTGATCTACAACATAAGCAATTTGAGGAACAATGATGAACAACGCTATAACAAATATAATTACTAAATTTCTTGGATTCATTATTGTATTCCTCCTGAATTAGCACCATCGATAGGTAAAAATGGAAGAACAGAACTATCATCAAGAATAAATTTTTTAATACCTGGCAATATTGATTCCATTGACTCAAGATATAATCTTTTCTTAGTCACATCTGGAGAATTTACATAACCTTCTAAAATAGCATTAAAACCATCGGCTTCACCTTGAGCCTTAGCAATTCTTCCTTCTTTGAAACCTAGCGCAGCCTCCGTAATTTGTGCAGCCTGACCTAAAGACCTAGGTATTTCTGATGCTTGATATGCTTCTGCTAAATTAACAAGTCTATCCCTATCTTCACGAGCTTTAACTACGTCTTCAAAGGCTGCTTGAACTTCTTTGGGTGGATTTACATTTTGCAAAAGGACCTGGATAACATCTAAACCCGTTTCATATTCTGTTGTTAGTTGTTTCATTTTTAGTAAAACTTCAGTTTGAACTTGCTCTTTTTCAGTAGTCAATACATCATCAATATTTCTTGCTCCAACAACCTGCCTTAATGCAGTCTCTGCGATATCTCGAAGTGTTCTACCATCAGGACTACCGGGGTTAACTCCTCTTTCGAAATCACCCGGATCATCAACTAAAAACAAGTAATTTGGCAAGTCCGATATTTTATATTGAACCACTGCTTGAACATCCACAATATTCTCGTCACCAGTAATCATTAAGGATTCATTGGTCACAGGTTGCGCAACAGCAAAACCATCAGAACCAGATCGAAAACCAAGTTCTAATCTTCTTGTTGTGGTAACTGCAACAACATCTCTATTACCAACTGGACCTGGAAAATGCCAGTGTAAACCAGAATCTGCTGTTCCAATAAACTTTCCAAATGTTCTCAATGCAGCCTGAGAATCAGGACCTACAGTATAGAAACCTGACAAAAGCCAAAATACGATAATTATTATAAATCCAATAATAACTAAAGGAGCTTTTCCATTATTTCCTAGAAAAGGTATTTTTGGCATAGAAGACGAAATTTTTTCGAACAATTCGTCAAAATTAATTTGTTCATCTCTGTTGTTATCCTGAGGGGGACGATACATTTTACTATCTTCGATTTTTTTACTCTTTGAATTTACCATTATTATAATTATATATTATTTTTCTACAAACTACTCTAATAATTTATTAATTTTTTCTATATTATCTGCATACTTAATATCATGAATCATTTCACCTAAATTTTCATACTTAGCCCTAATTTGAACTAAATTATCATGATATTCATTGATTGACTCGGGGTTTCCTCCATATGTTCCATAAAAAGCAAAATAAGCTTGATTTATCTTTCTTATATTATACCCATAGTTTGATAATACTTCTGCTTGGCTATTCATAAATGACTCAGACTCAACGATTTTTCCCTCGGATAATAATTTTTCAGCCTCAAATCTTGTATCCTTCATAAATGAACTAAAATCAAAATTTATGTCTAAATTACTTTTATAATTAATCTCTTTTTTTTCTTCTGTACCAATAATTTTTTCATATGCAAGCAAACCAACTTCATTACCAAAAATATCACAAATAGTTTCATTAATAGATTGCATCTCTATGCTATTGAAGTATGATCTACCTAATGGAAATAATGCTAAATAATTGTGCAGCCACTCGTGTGCAGATGTTTGCAAAACATACAATAAATCTCCTTCAGATACCATTGATGGATAGGTACTAACTCCACCTGTAGGAACTACTATTGCAGAAAGATTATTATTTGAAAATAATTGATTTTCTATTCTAAAAATATCCTCTAATAAGATATCATTATTTAGCAGTTTATCTTCTTTCCTAAATATTCTATCTCTTGGTGAAATAACAAGTAATTTTGGCGTTTCACCTATAGTAAAGTCCACAGGAACATAAAAAAATCTACCAAAAAGATTTACCTTGTCAGATTGAAGAATACTTGAAATACTTTCCTCTAAATATTGCTCAATATATAATTTTTGCTGATTAATTAAATTTTTATCTTTATCAATTTTTTCTGATAATAATTTAATATTCTCAGAATTTTTACTGATTTTATTGTTTATTCGATCAATATAAATTTCTTGTTCTTGAGCCTTTGATTTTAAGTCTAAATTTTCCATGAATAATTCAGAGTATAAATTTTCATTTACAGCGATTCTTTCCAATAAAGAAAAATATTCTATTATCTGGTCTTTTGACTTTATTTTCTTATGGTTGTCAAAAGGATTAATATAGCTCACCCATTTATCAAAGAAATTTTCCCTCTCCCATTTGAAAATACTAAATCCATATCCCTCAGAANCATTTTTTATAATATCTGANTCTCTNGTAGTTGAACCTANAGCGGAACTTAATAAATAAGCAAGTATCGAGATTATTANTATTATAAAAATAATAAAAAAACCTGTTGTATAAAATAAAACTTTCTTCACATTACCCTTTATGTTTTTTTTAAAACATATAAAATATATTATATGAAAAAAATCATTGAATATTGTCGTTTCATAGGGATAAATTTAACTAATGAACAATTAGAAAAAATAGATTGCTACGTTGATTTTCTTCTAGAAGAAAACCAGAAATATAACTTAACTGGAATTAAGCAAAAAGAAAATATCTTGTCTAATTTAGTNCTAAAATCTTTACTTGTNTTTCACCCTCATGGCGGAAATCAATCAACTATAGAGTGGTTTTCGGATAAAAAAATTTTAGACATAGGTACTGGAGCTGGAGTTCCAGGATTAATTGTTAAAATAATTTCTCCTATTTCTGATGTTTTTTTATTAGATTCAAATAAAAAAAAATGTGAATTTATTNATGANGTTAGTAANAAATTAAATCTTTCACGCTTATCAATAATCAATGACCGTGCAGAAATCATCGCNCATGATAATGAATTTCGAGAAAAATTCGATTTAGTTGTNACAAGGGCTGTTGGAAANTTATCCGAGCTTTCTGAAATAAGTATNCCATTTGTAAAAATTGGAGGAATTTCTATGGCTTTAAAAGGAAAAAATATACAAGATGAAATAAATTTGTCNAAAAACGCATCTAATANNATGGGCGGAGCTCCTCCCAGTGTTGTTAAAATTAAANTACCANCGTATTCAATAGATGATTCTGTTGTTTATTGGATGAANATAAATAAAACTCCCAAAATTTTTCCTAGAAGTGTAGGAATACCACATAAAAGCCCAATAATCTAAATTAAANATGATAAATTCAAGATCAAAAAAATTATTTCTTTTTTTTCCTTTAATTATTCTATTTTTATCTTTCNTTGNATGGAGATTCGTAAATTTTGAATGGGATAGAGTTTTAGATAATATCCAATCTATTCATATTGGAAAGTACATTTTAGCTGGAATGTTATATTACCTAAGTTTTATTTTCCGAGGCTTAAGATGGAAAATGATNGCTAAAGAAGCAAATATTGATAATGCTAGTGGGAAAAATATTCCNAGNACCATTAAGTTGTCAGGAATTATACTAATAGGTTGGTTTGCTAATTCCGTTGCATTTATGAGGTTAGGTGATTTATATAGAGGAGTTTTATTGTCTAAGGAATCTAAATCTAGTCTATCTATGAGCCTTGGAACAATTTTTGCCGAAAGAATACAGGATATGATCTCTGTATCAATACTAATTGTTGCATCAATAGGTATTATCGCATTCACAGGAAGTATAAACCCTCCAGATTGGATTTTAATTTTTGTAATTACTACATTATTAGTAATAATTTTCACACTACTAATCATGAAAATGTTAGGAAAGCAGTTATCGATTTTTTTACCCACAAAAATACGAGATTTTTATCTTAACTTTCAGAAAGCTGCCCTGGATAGTTTTTCCAAAAAAGCTATCTCTCCTCAATTGTTACTAGGAATCATAGGATGGATACTTGAAATTTTACGTTTTGGCTTAGTAGCATCTGCCTTAGGNATAGATATTGCGATAGGTATTATTATATTATTTACCCTTGTTGGAGCGATATTAACTACTATACCTACACCTGGAGGATTTGGTTTTGTTGAGGGTGGACTTACAGGATTGCTTATTGTTTTTGGTATAAATAACTATGATTCGATTACTCTAGTAGCGATAGATAGAACAATAAGTTGGGTAAGTATCATTATCTTTGGAGGATTATTATTTCTAATTTGGAATACAGTCAAATCAAGCAAAAAAGACTTACATAATTTTATTGATACTAAAACTTCTAATAGTAAATAATATTATTCAAATACGTTTAATTTGGTTATTTTTTCTGCTTTTTTTAATAATTTACGACTGCTAGGCCCAAGATTAATAATATTGAATTCTTTGCCATTTAGTCTAAATTTTTCTGTTATTTTTCCTAATGCATCAATCGATGACTGATCCCATATCCAACATTCTAAGCAGTCTATAACAACTATTTTTTCTTTAAAATTAATAGGATTCATTATATTCTTAAATTTATTTATTGATCCAAAAAATAATGTCCCTTTTAATTTGTATCTTATTTCTGAATCTGAAATTTTTTGATCTTCAATTAGATTTATGAAACTTGAAGATTTCCAAGCATAAGTTAATGCTGAAACAATAACCCCAACTATTACAGCAACTGCTAAATCTTGCCAGACTGTAACTGCTGTTACAAGAATTATAACTAGACCATCTCCTTTAGGTACATTTCTTAATATTTTGAAAGAAGTCCACGCAAAAGTCCCAAAGACAACCATCATCATGATACCTACAAGAGCTGCAATAGGTATTAGTTCAATCCAACTTGATAAAAATAATATAAAAGATAAAAGTGATATAGATGCAACTATTCCTGATAATCTTCCTCTTCCACCTGAAGAAATATTAATCATTGATTGACCAATCATTGCACAGCCTCCCATTGCTCCAAAAAAACCACAGGTCAAATTACTCAAGCCTTGGCCAACACATTCTTTATTTGGCTTACCTTTAGTATCAGTAATTTCATCTATTAAAGTTAAGGTTAATAAACTTTCAATTAATCCAATACCAGCCAGAGTTATAGAAAAAGGTAAAACTATCCAAAATGTCTCTAAGCTAATTGGAACATTTGGAATACTAAACTGAGGTAATCCTCCTGATACAGATGCTAAGTCACCAACTGTTGATGTTTCTATTTTGAAGACAATAACCAAGAAAGATAAAATGATAATTGAGATTAATGGAGAAGGCATAATCCTACCAATTTTCGGAACTTTTGGTATGAAAATTATTATAGAAATTGTTACCAAGGTCAGCATAATCATTACTAGTAACTGACTATTATCTAGCCAGCCCCCGCTAAACAAAACACCTGCTGCACTATGACTTTCCTGAGAGTGTGCAGTGTTGCTATGATCTTTAAATTGTCCTAGTTGACTTAAGAAAATTACGATTGCTAATCCATTTACAAATCCAAGCATTACAGTAGATGGAACAATGTGAATAAGCTTCCCAAGTTTCAATATACCTGTGAGAATTTGTATTATTCCCGTTATAACAATAGCTGCAAATAAATATTGCACTCCATGCAATGCTACTAATGCGACCATTACTACAGCCATCGCCCCTGTAGCACCTGAAATCATTCCACTTCTTCCTCCAAATATTGATGAAATTATTCCAACAAAGAATGCTGCATATAGACCTACTAAAGGCTCTACTCCAGCAACAAAAGAAAAAGCTATAGCTTCTGGAACTAGAGCAAGAGCAACGGTTAAGCCTGATAAAAAGTCTGATTTTGGATTATTTGTTATTTGATATTTTGCTAATAAATTTAAGAGCATAGAGAAAACTATATCAGTACAGAATAAATACTTCCTACTGCATATAAAACCGATTTTAGGAAGTTAATTTAAGTCATTAGACGACAACATAAGAATTAGAAAGAACTCACGAATATCAAATTATTGGCATAAGAAATTTAATCATATTATTATTATAATAAGTAATAACTGTAAAGTTGTTCCAAAAAAGATTAACAATTATAAAGAATATGGGGCTGTAGCTCAATTGGGAGAGCGCTTCAATGGCATTGAAGAGGTAGGGAGTTCGAATCTCCCCAGCTCCACCATAAGTTTAAAATGAATAGATTCTTAAGAAATAATGCTTACGATGAAACATGTGAAATTTGTGGCTTTAAAACCTTAAAATCACATTGTAAGATTATATGCAAAAATTGTGGCTTTACAAGAGATTGCTCAGATCCATAGATATTAGGCTGTTTCTCCGATAATGTAATTTCCATCTGTCCATTCAGGCTCTGATTCCAAATAATTCATCATTTCTAAAAAAAAATCATGCTGCTCGGATCTATTAGAATTAGCAACATGAGATTCTTTTGAATTAAATATCGCAACCCCAATCAATTCTTCTTTTTCATCTGGTTCCATCAAAAACCATCCTACCATACCATCTGGTGTTTCATTATATCTTTTTAAAAGTTCAACTAATTTTTCTTTTTGGCCTTGCTTAGGCTTTAAAGTAAATATTGTACCGTACATATTTTCACTCCTTATAATTACTTATTATAATTATTGTAAATAAAATTATTAATAAAATATTAAGAATGAAAAAATGAAAAAAATTAAAATTATAAAAAAAAATAATCTTGAAGAAGAAATTAATTCTGGTTCAATGCAAAGATTTGCTGGAGTTTCAAAAAATTTATCAAATGCTTCAAAAATTCACATGGCAATAGCAACAATTCCAAAAGATAGATGCTCTACCACTCATTTTCATACTAATTGCGAATCAGCTATTTATGTAATTTCTGGAAAAGGCTTGTTTCTTCATGGGGAAAGATTAGAAATAGAGGCAAAAATTTCTGAGGGAGATTTTATTTTTGTACCTGATGGAGCATTACATCAACCGGTTAACACAGGTGATAATGATCTGGTATTAATAGTAGCAAGAAATACACCTGTAGAAATTGTTGAAGAAAAACCTAATTTAGGAAGAAAAGATTGCTAGTAAAGAAGAAAGCTTATTTAGGTTTAGATATAGGAACGACAGGAATAAAAATCATTGCTACAAATTCTGATGGTAATTTAGTTTGTGCAGCAGCAGAAAAACTAAAAATATATCATCCGCATCCTGGTTGGTCAGAGCAAGATCCGATAGATTGGTGGAATACTACAAAAAAAGTTTTGGTAAAAATAAAAAAGATTCTAGATTCTAAAAAATTCCAAATTGTTTCTATGGGTTTTTCAGGCCAAATGCACTCATTAGTAATGTTAGATAAAAATAACAATCCAATTCATAACGCAATATTGTGGAACGATGTTAGAACTAAAAACGAGTGTATAGAAATTAGAAAAATATTTGGGAAGAAAATTTATGATATAACAGGTAATCCAGTTTTAGAGGGTTTCACAGCTCCAAAGATAATATGGATGAAAAAAAACTTCCCGAACAAATATAAAATTATAAAAAAAATCATGCTACCAAAAGACTATATAAGGTTTAAGCTAACTGGAAAAATAATGACTGACCCATCGGATGCTACTGGGACTCTTTTATACGATATTAAGAAAAATAATTGGTCGGAATTTATTTGCAAAAAACTAGGTATTAATAAAAAAATACTCCCAAAAGTCAATCCTTCACATAAATTTTCCGGGAAATTAACAAATGAAATTACTAAAGAACTAAAGCTTGATAAAAATATCTTAATTGTGACTGGTGGTGCGGATAATGCATGTTCTTTATTGTCTATAAATAATATTACTAATTCTGCAGTAATTAGCCTTGGTACATCTGGAACTATTATGATACCTACAGAGAGATTAATAATAGATAAAATTACAGGAATTCACTTAATGAAGCATGTTGTCCCCAAACAAAATTATCGAATGGGGGTTATTCTTTCAGCAGGCTCATCTTTAGCTTGGTGGAAAAAAATGATTCGAAAAAAAACAATCGATGAAACAATTAATTTTTCAAAAAAGTCAGATAATCTTAAAGAACAAACAATATTTTTACCATACTTGTCAGGAGAAAGNACTCCTCATCAAAATCCCGATGCAAGAGGAGTGTTTTTTGGGCTAAATGCAAGNTCTTCGAGCGCTGAATTAACCCATGCAGTATTGCAGGGAATAGGATATGCTATAAAAAATTCTTTAGATATTATCGGTAAAGATCATAACATTTCCTCTGCTATCATAATTGGAGGTGGAGCCAAATCAAATAAATGGTCTCAATTAATATGCGATATATTAAATTTAGAACTCAAACGCTACGAGATAAACGATGCTGCAGCATTAGGTGCGTCATATCTTGGTATGATGGGTTTTAGTAAGGATTCNAACATANACAACCAACTTAAGCAGAGGAAGGAAAAGGTTAGAATTTTTAAACCCAAACTAAACAATCATAAATTTTATAATAATGTATATAAAAAATACAATAATTTATATAAAATCCTTACCAAACAGTTTAAGAAATAAAAATTATGAATTATAAACTTTTTGGAAGAACAGGTATTTATATTAGTCCATTAATTCTGGGCTGCATGATGTTTGGACAAAAAACAAATTATAAAGATAGCGCTGCAATTATTGATAAGTCGATTGATTTAGGAATTAATTTTCTTGATACAGCCAATGTTTATGGAAACGGAGCATCTGAAGAGTTTGTAGGAAAAGCATTAAAAGGGAATAAAAAAAGAAGNGATATATTTCTTGCAACAAAAGTTAACTCAAGAATGTCCGAAAAACCAAATGATATAGGAAATAGTAGAAATAATATTATCACACAATGTGAAGAAAGCTTAAAAAGATTACGAACTGATTATATTGATTTATACCAGCTACATAGGCCTAGCAATTATATAGCTATAGATGAGACTTTAAAAGCTTTAGACAATTTAATTAGCGATGGAAAGGTAAGGTATATAGGGTCAAGTAATTTTGGATCTTGGCAGGTTGTTGAATCTCTATGGGCATCAGAAAAGTATGGGTTAAATAGATTTGTTAGTGAACAGTCTCCTTTCAACTTAGCTGACAGAAGAGCCGAGAGAGAGCACATACAAATGTGCAAAACATATGATTTAGCATTTATTCCATGGTCTCCACTTGGTGGAGGAGGGCTCACAGGAAAATACTTAAGAAATTCTAAACAGGCCACTGGCACAAGATTTGGAGATGAGACAGATCAGAAAAAAATTAAAAGATTTAACCTAGAAGTATTAAATATTACAGATGGCTTATCAAAAATTGCCGATGATAAAAATTGTTCTATTGCACAAGTTGCACTTTCCTGGGTTATGTCACAAGTCGGTGTAACAGCTCCTATAATTGGCCCTAGAACTATGGAGCAATTTGATGATAATATAGGGGCAATAGATATAAATTTAACAAAAGATGAAATTAGCATTATAAATAATCTTGCAAGCCCGGGGTCAAATACTGCAGATTTTTATGAAGCAAGTTTTGCACCAAACTTATTTAGGCCATAAAAATGAAAAATAAAAAAGTACTAATAACTGGTGGAGCTGGATTAATAGGATCAATTTTAATAAAAAATCTTGGTCATAAATACGAATTCTCTTCCATAGACTTGAGAAAAGCTGAAGGAATAGAATCTACTGAATCTAGTCTTGATAACTTGCCAAAGATAATGCCTGCATTCAAAAATATTGATACTGTTATTCATCTTGCTGCAGACCCTGCCCCGGATGGTAGCTGGGATTCCGTACTAAAAAATAACTTAATTTCTACTTATAACGTTTTTGAAGCTTCAAGAATAAATAAAGTAAAAAGAGTTATTTTTGCCAGCTCTAATCACGCTGAAGGTGGAAATTATTTAGACGCTCCTTGGAAGCATATTTGTGATGGAAATTTTCATCTTCTTAAAGAAAATAATTATGATTTAGTTACTGAAAATCATAACATAAGGCCAGATGGACTTTATGGTGTATCAAAAGCTTATGGAGAAGCATTAGGTAGCTACTATAACGACTATCACAATTTAAATTCTTTTCATCTTAGGATTGGATGGGTAATAAAGGGTGATGATCCAACTTTTTCTCCTTTTGCTCTTTCTCTATGGTTGAGTTACAGTGACATAACTCAAATTATGGAACTTTGTATTGATGCTCCCGAATCTTATCGTTACGATATATTTAACGCCACGTCTGANAACCAGTGGAAAATTTTTTCTATAGAAAAAATNAAAAATAAACTTGGATATAAACCAAAAGATCGAGCATTATCTGAATATACACCAAGGGAATATAACAGGAATACTTAGTGGAATTTTCCTGGTTTCATGCCGCTATACTATCATCATTAATTTATACAATTATCACACTTGGAGATAAATGGCTTATTTCTTGGCTTAAACTTCCTTTACCAAATTTTTTCTTATTTGTGGGAATAGTTCAATTTATTACTTCTATTATAATTTTTCTAATTTTTGGCATACCCGAACTTGTTTTTTATAATATCTTTTTCTCATACTTAGGAGGGTTTATGTGGGGTGTAGCCCTAATGCTTATGTTTAAAGTATTAAGAAATGANGAGGCTGGGAGAGTCACACCAATATGGCAAACATCTCCAATCTTTGCAGCAATTGCTGGTATGATTTTTCTTGGCGAAAATATTGATAAAAACTTATGGATTGCAATTTTTCTTGTAGTTTGTGGAGCATTTTTAATTTCTTCAAATACATCGGACATAAGAAAGATAAGTTTTAATAAAAAATTACTTATTGTTTTATTGGGTGCATTAATTATTGGTTTTGCACAAGTTTCGCTAAAAGTAGGCTCGGAAAATCTTTCCGTAACTCATAATTTAGCTATCCGAGCTTTAGGGTTAACAACATCAATCGGGTTACCNTTTGCAAAATTTCATAAAATTAAAGAATTGTCAACTTTTATTTTTTCCAATAAAAAAGCTATGCCAATATTCTTAATAGAGGGTATATTTCCGCTTTTAGGNAACCTTTGCGTTTTATATGCATTAGCAAATGGCCCAGTATCTTTAGTAAGTCCTTTACTTGGCACAAGGCCCATATTTTTAATAGGAATTATATTAATTTTAGGACCATTATCAAAAAAATACTTAAATGAAAAACTGGAAAAATCTCAAATATCAATTAAAATTATTTCAACCCTGCTTGTTGTTTCAGGAGTTGTTATTATTTCATCCCAATGAAATAATAATTAAATATTTTTTAGATTACAGGTTGAATAAAATGATTTTAGGTGTTTCAGGATTTGTNAATGGAGACTGGAAAAAAATTGATGAAAAAGTAATGGATAAAGTTTCCAGTTTTGGATTCAAGACATTGCAAATAAGAATTTCTAACCCATTTTCAACAAGTTTAAAAGACATAGAAAGAATTAAAACTTTATACGAAAAGTATAATTTTTTTATGCCTCAAACTGTAGGAAATTATGGGGGAAATTTAATTTCTAAGGATGAAGAGCTAAGAAAAAAAGATATAGAATTTTTAAAAAAAATGATCGATATAACATATGAATTAGAATCTCCAAATACATATTTTAGGCCTGGTAGCCACCATAAAAATGGTGCATGGAAACCACATAAAAATAATTATAATAATGAAACTTGGAACACTTTAATTGATAGTGCAAAAATTATATGTGAATATTCTGAAAAAAAAAATGTCATGCTAGCAGTTGAGGGTGGAGTAGCATGCCCAGTAAATAGNCCAAAAAAAGTTNGTGATTTATTGGAACAGGTTGGTTCTGATAAATTAGGTTTTAATATGGACCCTGTAAATTTTATAAAAGATTTNGANACNGCATATAATAATAANANTCTTATNNATGAATTTTNTCAGNCTANTACCNGATAANNTNNTTGGNTGNCATGCAAAAGATTTTAAANTAGTTGAAGGNCTNTTNCCACATTTTGAAGAATCCATCATCGGAGAAAAAGATAGTATGTTAGACAACGATGCATTACTCATCGGTTTAAACAAAGTCAACCCTCAGGCGCACGTCTTAATTGAGCACTTGCCAGATGGAGATATTCCTAAAGCTCTGATAGGACTAAATAAAGTTGCAAAACAAAATAATATAGTTTGGAATTAAAAAAATTGTATAAAGATTTAAAAAATAAAAAAATTATTGTGACAGGCATAGCTACAGGTATTGGTAAATCAATAACAACAAGGCTAAGCGCATACGGTTCAAAAATAGCGGCCCTAGATATTGATAAAGAGAACGGATCTAATACAGTTTTCAATGCGATTGAGTGCGGTGGAGATATAAAATTTTTTTATACGGATGTTCAAAATGAAAGCAATGTAAAAAAAAGTATAAAAGATTCAATTGCGTGGCTAAATGGTGTAGATGTACTAATTCATACAGCTGGAATTTTAGATGGAGCAAATGTAGAAATAAGTGATTTTTCAGAATCTACTTGGGATGAAGTTTTAGGAGTTAACCTAAAAGGTTCATTTCTTATCACAAAATACGTATCAAAATTTATGATAAAACAAAAATACGGAGCAATAATATTAACAGCTTCTGGAGCTGGAGTGCACGGAGGAAGCTCATCTTATGCATATGGCTCATCAAAAGGTGGTGTTCATGGATTAAGTTTAGTCCTTGAGCAAAATCTAAGTAAATATGGTATTAGAGTTAATGATGTTTTACCAGGAAGTGTAAAAACGCCACTTAAAATAAAAAATGTTAAGGACACTCACAAAAATGATGACAAGTTATCAATCAATCAAAGAATAAATGAACTAGTTTCGCCAGACGATATAGCAAAAGTATATGCTTTTTTAGCGAGTGAAGAAGCAAACATGATTAGAGGAAGTATAAGAACTCGATAAATGGTATAATTGTGATGTAAAATGAATCTAAAAGATTTCTTGACATTATCTTAACATGTTCTAGATATTATCTAACTAAGGTTAATTTATAAACTGTTTTAGTTTTGATAATAACTCAAAGGAAAAATAAAAATGAAAAGAAAATTAATACTTGCCTTTACAGCTGGATTATTAGGAGCTCTATCTATTGTAGGAGCAACCTTTGCTAATGAAGGAGAAAACAAAAAAGATAACTTTCAGGCAAGAGTTGCTGAATTGCTAGGTATAGAACATGAAACTTACTCTGCAGCGATTAAAACTGCTAAAGAAGAGTTTAAGTTGGTTGAGCAAGAAGAAAGACTTGAAGACTTAAAAGAAAAACTTAGTGCTGCTGTTTCAGAAGGTAAAATTACCGAAGATGAAGCAAATGACAAATTAGAATCTATTACTGCAATTCATGATTGGATAAATTCTGAACCCGAAGCTATGGAGCTTCTAAAGGAAGCAAAAAAAAGTGTTGAAATGAAAGAAATAAGTATTGATGAAATACTTTCAATTCTAGTTTCAGAAGGTTCAATTACACAAGAAGAGTCCGACAATATTACTGTTTGGATGGATTCAAAGCCTGAGGATATGGAATATATAAAAGATAAAAAATCCAAAGGTAAAATGAAGGGGAAGAAAGATAAAAGTCGCATGAAAGGTAAATCTGAGCCACGGGCGACTGAAGTTTCTAATAAAAATATAGAAATAAGACTTGCTGAAGCGGTAACTTCAGGTGAGATAACAGAAAAACAAGCTGAAATAAAACTTGTTCAAATAAATGAGAAAAAAAATTGTGCAGAAAAAAAATCTCTGAATAGCGCTAATGAAGAGAACATTTCTCGTGAGCAGATCAAAATGATGATTTTTAATGCAATTGAAAATGGTGAAATAAATGACTATCAAGCAAAAGAAAAATTGTCTCAACTAGTTTCCAAATAAGTTACTTAATAAGTCCACAAAAAGAGCACCTGATAAAATCAGGTGTTTTTTTTTATCATATATGATATAAATATCAATATGTCAGAAAATTCAAAATATAAAGGTATTTTTGGTATTCCTGCTACTCCATTTAATGATGACGAGACTCTAGATATATATTCTTTAGAAAAAGTCCTAGATTTTACATTAAACAATGGTTGTCATGGGGTTGTTATGCCTGTAATGGCAAGTGAATATCAATCACTAACAGATGAAGAAAAACGAATAATCTTCAAAACTACTATAAAAATTATTGATAACAAAATACCTACTGTAGCAGGCGTAACTGGGGTATCTGATACACATTCAATTGAACTTGCTAAATACGCTGAAGATGTTGGATTTGATTCTGTAATCACTATGCCCCCACACAGTATGCAACCTTCATCATCTCAATTAAGAGATTTTTTTTCAAAACTTGATGATGCAATTAATATTCCTATCTGGATTCAAAATCATCCGAAAGGCTTCCCTCTATCCTCAGATCAGCTAATTGATCTTTGTAATTCTTTTGAAAATGTCTCCCTAATAAAAGAAGAAACTGCCTACGCTGGACAAATGATTACAAAGTTAATTGATGGAGATGGAGAGAAAAACATCAAAAGTATTATGGGAGGTATGGGATGCATGCACCTAATATTTGAATATAAAAGAGGCGCTACGGGTAATATGCCCGCATCTCATTATGGGGACATACTATCAAAAATATGGAATTTACTTGAATCTGGTGATGAGAAACAAGCAGTAGAAATGCATAATAGAATGATTCCATTAATAAATTTTGAAATGATTTATGGAGCTTCCGCATTCAAAGAAATACTTGTTGCAAGAAAAATTATAAAATCCTCTACTACAAGATCGCCTGGGTTTAGACCCTTTGATGGTTATGATTTTTCAGAATTACAAAAACTAATGAAAACAATCGAAGATTTATTCGATTGGAGGTAGATTGTTACCTGTAAACGTATGAATAACGATCTAAATGCTAATAAATTTGAAATTTTGGTTGACGATTTATCAAACTATTAATAGAATTAACTATTGGCGTAAGCAAATAAATTATATAAACAATAAATAGGAGATTAGATTTAGTGACAATTAAACTTAATCCACTTGGAGATAGAGTAGTAATACTTCCTTCTGAGGCTGAAGCTTCTACCTCTCCAGGAGGAATAATTATTCCTGACACAGCAAAAGAAAAGCCTCAGCAAGGTGAAATTGTTGCTGCTGGACCAGGTAGAACAACAGATGATGGAAAACTTGTAGATTTGCNAGTTAAAGTTGGCCAATCTGTAATTTATTCAAAATATGCTGGTACTGAATACTCCGAAGGTGGAGTAGATTACCTAATTGTTAGAGAGAGCGATATACTCGCTATCGTTGATTAAGAAAAGGGAGATTATAAAAATATGGCAGCTAAAGATTTAAAATTCAGTGACGATGCTCGAGCCAGGTTGAAAGAAGGTATTGACGTTTTGGCTAATACCCTTAAGTCAACACTTGGCCCAAGAGGAAGAAACGTCATTGTAGATAAAAAATTCGGGCCTCCTCAAGTTAATTCAGATGGTGTAACTATAGCGAAGGAAATAGATCTAGAAGATCCATTTGCAAATATGGGAGCCCAATTACTTAAAGAGGTATCAAAGAAAACTAATGATGATGCTGGGGATGGCACAACAACATCCACAGTTCTTGCTCAAGCAATCATTTCTGAAGGATTCAAAAATGTTGCTGCTGGAGCAGATCCAATGGCACTTAAACGTGGTATGGACATAGCAATGGATACAGTAAGAAAATCAATTGCAGGTCAATCTACAACAGTAAGTACCAAAGAGCAAATTGAAAATGTAGCAGTTTTGTCTTCTCATGATGATGAAATGGGAAGTCTAATTTCTGATGTAATGGATAAAGTGGGAAAAGACGGAGTAATAACCGTTGATGAGTCCAAATCATTATCATATGAAACAGAGTTTGTTGAAGGTATGAATATTGATAGAGGATACCTATCTCCATACTTTGTAACTAACTCTGAAAGACAAGAATCGGTACTTGATGATACTTATGTATTAATCACAAGCGAAAAAATTTCAGCAGTTTCTGATCTTTTACCAGTATTAGAAAAAGTTCTTCAGACTAATAAAAATATATTAGTTATTGCTGAAGATGTAGAGGGAGAAGCTTTAGCAACTTTAGTTGTGAACAAGCTTAGAGGCACATTAAATGTAGCAGCAGTAAAAGCTCCTGGATTTGGCGATCGAAGAAAAGCGATGCTTGAAGATATTGCCATATTAACAGGCGGAACTGTTATATCTGAAGAGATAGGTAGAAAACTTGACTCTATAACACTGGATGATCTAGGAAAATGTAAACAAATTGTTGTTAAAAAAGATGACACTACTTTTGTTGATGGTGCAGGATCTGCAGATCAAATAAATGGAAGAAAAGCCGAAATAGAAAGTCAAATAGCGGATACAACTTCTGATTATGATNGAGAAAAACTACAAGAAAGATTAGCTAAACTTTCTGGTGGAGTTGCCATACTTAGAGTTGGAGCTGCAACTGAAGTTGAAATGAAAGAGAAGAAACAAAGAATGGAAGATGCNTTATCAGCTACTAGAGCAGCAGTTGAAGAAGGCATTGTTCCTGGAGGAGGAAGTGTTCTAATCAAAGCTTCTCAAGCTCTTTCTAAAGTTACTTCAAAGGTAGATGATGANCAAACAGGAGTCGAAGTATTNAAGCGNGCCTTACTNGCACCTATCAGTGTTATTGCTGGTAATTGNGGTCATGAAGGAGCAGTTATACTAAATAAAGTTTCTGAAAGTTCAGACAAAAATTTTGGCTTTGACGCTCATAAGGCTGAATATGGTGACATGTTAGAAATGGGAATTGTAGACCCAGCAAAAGTTACACGAGCTGCTGTAGAAAACGCAGTTTCAGTTGCTGGAATGATTCTAACCACAGAAGCATTAATCAGCGAAAAAGATGAACCTACACCTCCTATGCCAGCAGGACCTCCTGGTGGTGATATGGGTGGTATGGGATTCTAAGATAGTGTAAATAATTTAAAAAAAGAGAGTTAATTAATAACTCTCTTTTTTTTCATTCTTCATTTGAGAGAATCTCATACAATTTGTTCATACCATCAAGCCACTTAATCTGAACATCAGAATCCCATGATGGATCATAATCTGGATACTTGGATAGTATTTTGCTAGCAAGCTCAAATTTATAGGAAATTTCTTTATTTGAATCTTCTAAAGGCTTAGCATGAATCACAGATTTATTACTAGATTCCTGTGTATCATTCGATAATTTTTTTACTAAAGCCTTATTTCTAGTTTTTCCATGACGCCCCGCCAAAATGTGCTTTGAAAGCTTTATACCCGCAAATTGAGCAGCCCTAATAAAAAAAGCTTCACATTTTACTATAACGCCTTCTTTAGTACCAAAAGATTTAAACGCATCCCTAAATTGACCTTTGCTGGCTCGTGCTAAATCTAATTTGAAGACAGGCACATAAAAATTACTTAAAACACTATAGAGAATAGACTTTCTTTCTTCCCCTTCAGCATATACCAATCCTTCAAGAGATTTTTTTGGCTTACCATCTTGATCTATCAGATTAAGTACCTTTAATGTTGTCATTAATTGTGTACCAGAACTTCCCGAAAATCTCAATCCCCATACGCTTCTGTCTATTCTATCTGGAATTCCTTCATCAAATAGAAATTCCAAAAAAGTTTGGAATGTGCGGTAAGGTACATAGGGAGGTATTAATTTTTGTTCTTGAAACACGTTTTTTACTCTCAGAATTAAGAATATTATATATTATCTACTTAAGAATATATCCCATAAATTCTAAAGTCAAATGATTTTAGAATTGGATGTTTCCCATGTTGGACAGTTTTTAAAATTACTTTTTGGAATGTAGAAAATTTAAAGTATAAATTATAATTTAGATTGAAAGGCGTAGTAAATTGAGAATACCAATAAACGAAATATTTCCTAATCCAGATATTCCAAATATAGAAAAAAAAGAATATTCAAAAACACACAACAAGTTCAAGAAAAATCCGGTTGTACTTGCTACAGATAAAGGCTATGTTTTAGTAGCTGGTACAAGCAAGATAATTTATGCAAAAAAAATGGGAGAAAATGATATCGAATGTACTGTAAAAGAAAATATAAATGACCAAGAAAAATTTGAGTTATTATTATCAGAGAATTATCACTCATCTTTAATGTCCCCTATGGATTTAGGCGATTCTTTTATCAAATATCGTGAAAAATATAATATAACACAACAAGAATTAGCAAGAAGAACAGGAATCACTCCTGGAACAATACATCATTACGAAAGTCTAATCCGAACCTTAAGTCCTAAACTTGGAGAAGCATTATCTGATGGTTTATTAACATTTAAAGAGGCTAGATCAATTGCAGACCTAGATGATTATGATAGACAAATGGAGATAGCAAAACCTTTTCTTGAAGGTAAACTATCTAGTGTTTATGTAGAAAAAATTGTTGGTCGCGCAAAAGTAGCTACAAGTCTGAATATAGAAGAAATAATAGATGAAGTAGTTAATGGTAAAAAATCTCAAATAATAAATAGAAATGAAAACTCAAATAGAGTCGATAGAAAAGTCGCCACCACAAGTACAGAATTAATTGAAAATTCAATCTTAAAAATAGCAGGAGAATTAGAAGCTTTGCAAATAAAAAATATTCCAGAATATAGAAGATTAAAGCTAATTAGCAGTCTAAGAATATTAGAAACAAGGCTTAAGTATTCCTTAAATAACCTAAATGGAGGTTTTACATCTAAATATAACACGCCTAAATCTTACACCAATAGAGTAAAGGTATAAATTTGATTACTTGAGACGGATATAAATTCTATATGTAATGCGGACACATTATATATAGAACTCTTGGATGTAAGGACTATTATATTTAGGAGTGATTGTCTCTTCCAATTATGGTCACAAAAGCGCCCCTCCTTATTACGCCTCTGGAGGGGCGCTTTTCATTGGTAACACTAATGACAAAATCGCTCCTATAAAAGCAATGATACCCGAGAAGATTACCACACCGTGAAATCCGCTAGATTGATTAATAATACCTGCAAATATTGGGGTAATTGATCCGATTATAGAGCCTCCTGTAAACATTAATGCAGTGCCTGAACCTTCAGAACCCTTATCAACCATGTCCATGGCTGCGGCATTTATGATTGGCATAACTGAAAAAAAGAATAAACCTAAGCATGCTACTAGAAAAGTCATCATAATGCCTTTATCAAAAAATAAAAACAAAAATATTAAAATTGTCATCACAATCATTGCAAATGATATGACAGGCCTTCTACCCAACCTGTCAGAAAAATTACCCATTATTGGAGTAGAAATAATTCCAGCCATAGTAATTAATGCCACATGCACTCCAACAAGTGTATTTGAATATTCTAGCACTTCGCGCATATAGATAACTAAAAATACTTGAAAAGAAGTATGTACAGCGCCTCTCATAGCTCCTAATAGAGCCATACCCAAAATACTATAGTTATTTAATAGACTTTTTGCAGATTGGAAATAATCACCAATTGTTATGTTTCCATCTGATTCACTACCAGCGGACTTAAACTTTAGTATCACTATCAAACCCGTAAATATCATCGGTATAGACAAACATAATGCGATTATTCTCCAAGAGAATCCAGAGAAAAATACATAGCTTCCCACTGTTCCTGCTAAAAGAAAACCTATGATAATTGGTGAAGTAGTATTCCCTATTTGTGCTCCTGTTAGATGGGCAGACATTGCAAACCCTCTTCTTTCAGGATATCTTGCTGCTAAAGTACCAAAAGCTGGAGCATGCCATAAGGATGTACCAAAACCAACAATTGCAACTCCAATTAATAATGTCCAATATAACGGGGAAATTCCAATTATAAAATAACCTGTCCCAACCATAATCATAGAAATAAAAAGAATCCAAGCAATTTTTTTCCTAAACATATCAGTTAATATTCCAGCAGGAATATTTGCAATTCCAGATGATATCGACTGAACTGTCGATATACCGCCAACACCAACATCTGATAAACCTAAGGTTGATTTTATACTGGGTATCATAACCAGCAGGGCCCCTTGTCCAAAATGCTTTACACCGTGACCAGCTGATAGGCCATATAGTAGTGACATTGATTGATTTTTGTTTTTTTTCAAATTACTTACCCATTTTTTTATTCACAGTTGCTATTGATTCATCAATAATTCTGCATAATTCTTCTGTTTGATCTGCATTTATAGTTAATGGGGGTGCAATAGGCAATATAAAAGCAGGCACTCTAATCCAAACTCCCCTTTTCCTCAATTCATCTGTAAGTAGTTTATTTAATCCCAATGAACTATCAAAGTGTTTTTTTGTAACTCTATCTTCTACAAATTCTACCCCTTGGATTAATCCAACTCCTCTAACATCGCCAATTATTTCATATTTTTCTTTCATTTCAAGTAGTTTTTCACTAATTTGTAGGCCTCTGATTTTGGCATTTTGAACGAGATCATTTTTTTCTATAATTTCCAAATTAGCCAAAGCTGCTGCAGCTCCAGCTGGATGCGCAGAGTATGTATACATATGACTCCATACTTTTTCTGGGCCACCTACAAAAGCATTAGCAACCTTCTTTGTAGAAGTAGTACCTCCAAGAGGAAAATATCCAGATGTTATCCCCTTGGCAAAACTCATTATATCTGGATTTGTCTTTACTAAATTAGCCCCAAACCATTCCCCTAATCTTCCAAACCCTGTTATTACTTCATCAAAAATTAATAAAACTCCATACTTATCACATATCTCTCTTACTAAAGGCCAGTAAGCTTCGTGAGGAAGGATTCCTCCTAATGGTTGTGATACGGGTTCTCCTATGACTGCTGAGACTGATTCAGGTCCTTCAAAAATTATTGCATCTTCGATTGCTTGTGCAGAATTTATAGCATTTTCTTCGTAATTTGAAGAACCAAATTCATCTCTATAAAAATGCGGATGAGGAACTGTTATAACATTTGAAGGCTTTGGTTGATAATCTGTTCTAGGAAAACCTGGATGACCGCCTAGCCACATTGTTCCATATGTAGAGCCGTGGTAAGACCCTTTTCTAGAAATAACTTTATACCGACCTTTTTCACCATTTCTAACATGAAAGGCTTGAGCTAATTTTAGTGATGATTCATTAGCTTCTGATCCACCCTGACAAAAAAATGACCTAGATAAATCCCCGGGTGTTATTTCGGATATTTTTTTAGCTAATTCTGCACTTTTGGAGTAATACCCGAGTATACATTCATACTAACTGAATTTAATTGTTGGTAAATATCTGATGAAATTATTTTTTGAGCATGCCCAACATTTCTAAAATACATCCCTGAAATTCCATCAATATACTTATTTCCCTGAATATCACTAATATAAATTCCTTCAGATGATTCCATAATTAGCGGACCACCTTCTTCAGCCATTAAAGTTTGATTAGTCATACCAACATACATATGCTCAATAGCCAATTTTTGATAATAATTCATATCTTTTTGGTCTTTATTAGTCAATATTTTTTCCTATAAACTTTTTAATTAACAAGTATTTTACAACTAATTATGAAAATAATTGATAATAAAAAGCCGAAAACATCTTCATTATTGCTAGGACTTATTTTTAGTTTATTAATTTCTTCTGGGTATAGTATTATGTCGTTAATAATTTGCTCAGGATTATTAATTTGCCCCCAAGCTTGGGAGCCTTTTATATTTATTTTTATGGTTATGTTTATAATTTTAACTAGTTTTTTTACAACAATTTTTATGATTTTATTTAAGTTGTACAAATTTTTTGATATTTCTAATTAGAACTTAAATGTATAATGATTTATACCTAAAAAAAATATAAGGAAATATATATGAGTAATTCTACCTTTGATTTAATTGTTATTGGCGCAGGCCCTGGTGGCTATCATGCAGCAATAAGAGCTTCTCAGCTTGGGCTTAAAGTTGCAGTAGTAGAAAAAGACGACGGATCAGGAAATGGGGGTATCGGTGGAGTTTGCTTAAATTGGGGTTGCATACCTTCTAAATCATTGCTTAAGAATGCAGAAATAGTAAATCATATAAAGCATGCAGAAGACTGGGGAATAAATATAGATAAATGGTCTGCAGATATGGGCAAAGCTATTGATAGAAGTAGAAAAGTGTCTAAGACACTTACAGGTGGAATTGAATTTTTATTCAAAAAAAATAAAATAGAGCTTATAAAAGGTAAAGCGAAATTATTATCTTCTTCAGAAATTTTAGTTGATGAAACAACAAAATATATAGCTCAAAATATAATAATCGCAACTGGTGCGCGTCCCAGAAGCCTGCCAACACCAGGACTTGAAATAGATGGCAAAAACGTTATTACTTCAAGAAATGCCTTAGAACTTAAGGATAAACCAAAATCTATTGCAATCATTGGGGCTTCAGCAATCGGGTGTGAATTTGCATATTATTTTAATGCATATGGTGTGAAAGTTAGATTATTTGAAATGGAGGATCACATTGTTCCAAAAGAAGATGAAGAAATTTCAATCGAACTAGAAAAACAGTTTGCAAATCAAGGTATAGAATTTGCAACATCCGCGCAAATTTCTAAAGTTTTGCATGATAAAGAGCTATCTATAGAGTACTCAGTTGAAGGGGAAAAAGAAGTATTTAACTGCGAAAAAATCTTACTAGGAGTGGGCGTACAGCCTAACTCAGATGATATAGGGCTAGAGAACCTTGGTATTAAAACTTATGGCCCTGGCTTTATTGAAGTTGATGGATACATGAAAACTAATATCAATGGTATTTATGCAGTAGGCGATATTAATGGAAAGCTACCATTAGCCCATGTAGCATTTGACCAAGGGGTTTTAGCCGCAGAAACTATTGCTGGAGAAAGTGTTGATCCTATTGTTGATTATTCAAATATGCCTAAATGTACATACTGCCAGCCTCAAATAGCATCAATAGGTCTTAGTGAAAAAGAAGCTATAGATAAAGGCATAAATATTAAAGTTGGTAAGGTTCCTTTCCAGGTTGCAGGAAAGTCCGTAGCAATAGGTGAATCAAATGGATTTGCAAAAATTATAACAGATGGCGATTCAGGAGAAATAATTGGAGCACATATAATTGGGCCAGAAGCAACGGAATTAATCGCTGAAATTGGTATGCTACAAATGCTCGAAGGTACCAATTTAGAGCTTCAGAAGTTAACTCATGCTCACCCTACTCTCTCTGAAGCTGTAAAAGAGGCAGGTGCGGCTGTTAACAATGAAGCAATTCATTTTTAATTTTTTTATATCCTATAAATTCTTTCTGCGTTTAGCATAAACATATTACTTCTTTCCGTTTGTGTGAAATCTCTTGTTATATAGTCATAGGAGTCCCAAAGAGTTTTATAGTCGCTGAAAAGACTATCAACGGGAAAATTTGATGCAAACATGCATCTCTTATCTCCAAAAACTTCTATTGTGTCCATTACAAAAGGACGTATAGAAGATGTTGTCCAATTTTTATTCATCATCCCTAATGCTGATATCTTAACTGCTACATTGTCTGCTTTAGCTAAAATTTTTAAGCCTTTTTTCCATAAATTTATACCCATTTCTGAAGAATCTATTGGCATACCTGTATGATTTAATATGATAAAAATATTAGGAAATTTTGATGCTAAATTCAAAGATTCTTCTAATTGCCAAGGCCATATTTGCAAATCAAATGATGCATCATATTTTTCTAATAATTTAAAACCTTTTCTCCACTTGTGATCCGATATTAGATTTGCAGATTCAGCAAATCTAAAGTTTGGACGAATATCATCCCAATTAAGCATTTGCCTTATACCTCGCCAGTTGGGAAATCTTGAATGTCTATTCAAAACTTCATCTATATTTTTTAACCTGAAATTTGCAAAACCAATTATTGCATTTGGCATACCTTTAGAGTCTTCGTCATTTGCAATACCTTGCAACCATTTAGTTTCATTAGAAGGGTCTGATGATGGGTCCCATTCTGCCTGAACATGTACAGATTTTTTTATGGGTAAATCACCAACAGAATTAAAAAAATCTTTAATTAGGTAATTTTTCCTTATCTTTTCGTAATCACCTACAAAATGATCTATTCCATCATCAAGCCAAGGATATGAATTATTAGTTAAATCCCATAAATGGTGATGGGTGTCAATAAAATTAGGAATTGTCATGTTATATATCCTTCAATCTAGGTGAAATACTTCTTCCCACTCAACCATATTTTTATCAGGGTGCGCTCCTTTTGAAATCTCAAAGAATGGGGACATTAAGTTTTGCCAATCAGTATTTATTTTCTCTTTTGACATCCTACTTAATGCATTTTGAAAAGAATCTTCTACTTCAAAATAACCAAATAATGTTCCATCTTCTCTCAAAAAAATAGAATAATTTTTCCACCCATTTCTTCTTAACGCCTCAAGCATTTCTGGCCATACATTAGCATGCCATTTTTTATACTCGTCAATACTATTTTTTTTTATTTTCATTTCAAAACCAACGCGTTTCAATTGACACCTCCTAAAAACGAACTATCATACAATCATTACTTATATAAAGGAGTATATTATGTCAAAGTCTATTGCACAAGTTCTTGACCTTAAAAATGATCCTCAGCTAATTATGGAATATGAAGAATACCATAAAAAAGTTTGGCCAGAAGTACTAGCAGGAATTAAAGAGTCTGGTATAGAGAGAATGGAAATATTTAGATCAGATAATCACCTTTTTATGTACTGTGTTGTAGATGATGATTTTGATCCCGTTAATGATTTTCCACGGCAGTCGAAAGTTAATAAAAAAGCAGTTGAATGGAATAAATTAATGAAAAAATATCAACAAAAAGTACCTATCGCAAAAGAATATGAGTGGTGGTCATTAATGTCTGTTGCTTTCGACTCTAACTGGTTCAATGAAAGCTAAACACTATCTACTTTTTACAGTACTGTGGATGTTATTTATTTTTTTCCTATCTAGTCAGAGTAGTGAAAAGTTTGAAGAGATTAAATATAATATTGAATGGCTAAGATACCGGAATTTTTTTGCTCATTTTATATTATATTTTATTCTCGGCTTCTTTTTTATTAACTTTTTAAAATTTTATGTAAAAAATACTATTTTAAAGCTTATATATTATTTTTTAGTGATTTTCTTATATTCTATTTTTGACGAAATTCACCAATATTATGTCCCGGGAAGATACTTTGAAATAATAGATATTTTTGTCAATATAACTGGAGGTATTGCCATGTTTATTATGTTTATATCAACAAGTAGATTTTTTAATATAATTAATAATAGAAAACAATGAACAAAAACAGGAAAATAAAAATGATTGAGGAAACAGTAAAGTTTGCTGAAGATTTAATCTTAACATTAGAAAACAAAAAAACAATTGAAACCTTAAGTAGTAAAATTTTACCAAGTCTTCATACAGCTAAAACATACGCTGAGGTAAAAATGTTTGATTCTCCCGAAATAAAAATTAATCTTTCAGCTGCTGCTATTGAAACTAGCTATCTAACAGATCGAGAGCCAAGGTATGCTCCTTTATATTCAAAAATTAGGGTTTTACTAGAAGAGTTTAATAAATTATGAATCATAGAATTGAAATATTTGATGAAAAAAAATTAATCTCTAATAATTTAGATATTAATTCACTAGCAGTCAAAGCATGTCTACTAACGTTAAAAAGAGAAAAAGTGACAGGCCTTAAATTACTAACTATTAATTTTACAGATGACGAAAAAATGACATATTTAAATAATAAGTATATGGGATATAACGAAACAACTGATGTTTTATCTTTTAATGAAATATCTAATGACTTAAAGGAAAAATATAAATGGCCACATGAAAATAACAGTACTTTTGAAAAGTTGGGAGAAATAATAATATCGGTTCCTCAAGTACAAAGACAATGCGACAACAATTTTAGAAAAGAGTGTACGAAGTTAGTAATACATGGATTATTACACATATTAGGCTATGATCATGCTTTAAAAAAGGAAGAATTAATCATGTTTAATAAAACTGATGATATATTAAGTTATATATTTAATAAAAATTAGGAAAATTTTGGATAATCAAGTTTTTTATAGAAAATGGAGACCGTTTGATTTTGACAATGTCGTCGGGCAAAATCATATTACCTCTACCTTAAAAAAAGCAATTCTAACCGATAGAATTTCTCATGCATATCTTTTTACTGGCCCCAGAGGAGTTGGGAAAACCTCAACAGCAAGAATTCTAGCTAAAGCATTAAATTCTGAAATTTCTGACGACGGTAACCCTGTGATTGAATCTGAAACGTCGAAGGCCATAGATGAAGGAAGATACTTAGACCTAGTAGAAATAGACGCTGCTTCAAATAGGAGAATTGCTGATATTAGAGATTTATTAGATAGTGTGCAATTTCAACCTACTTTAGGAAAATATAAAATATNTANTNTCNTANCCGNAGTTCACATGCTAACTCCAGAGGCGTTTAATGCACTACTTAAAACCCTTGAAGAGCCTCCACCAAACATTGTATTTATACTAGCAACAACTGATTCACATAAAATACCTGAAACCATAAAAAGTCGATGTCAAAGATTTGACTTTAGGCGACTTTCTGATGATGATGTCATTGATAGACTTATTGAAATTTGCGATTCTGAGAGCATAGAAACAGAACAGCCAGTTCTAGAGATTATAGCAAGAATTTCCTGGGGAAGCCTAAGAGATGCAGAAAGCTTATTAGAACAATTACATATTTCTTACGGAGGAAACAATGAGGAAATTACAGAGACACAAGCTAGAGAATTTTTAGGCTTAGGTGATTTTCAAATATGTTTAAATTTAGCTCTGAGTATAATAAGTAAAGATTCAAGTGAAGCGTTAAAAATAATTAATTTAGAATATAATAAAGGAACAAATTTAAATTCTATATATCAAGGATTACTAGAAACTTTAAGAAGCTCTTTATTAATAAAAGCTGGCATATTAGATGAAGAAAACTTAGAAAAATATTCTAGTGAATTTAAATCCTCAATAACAAAAATTTCTTTAGAGAAAATTCTTTCTATATTATCAACTTTTTCTCAATTAAAAATTCATGAATCAGAGGGCCTATTAAATTTTGAAATTGCAATAATTGAATCAATAGTTGATAAAAAAATATATCAAGAAAGAACTGGTGTTCCGAAAAATGATAATAAACTAGAACATGCGCAGCCTATTTTAAGTTCATCAAACTCGGAAAATAACCAAAGCGTTGATCCAAGTATTTCAACAGATATCAAACCTAACTTAGTACGTAGAGAAAAATCTAACGATGAAATTAAATGGGATGATGTTATATATCAAACAAGAAGAACAAAAAATAAACAATTTAATATTAGCGCATTGTTAAGAAATGTAGAAATACCAGTTGTTACTGAAAATAAAATCAAGTTAAAGTTTAAGAGTAATGCCATAAAAAAACATTTTATGGATGAAATGGAAGACCCTAGATCAAAAAACGCATTAAAATTAGCAATAAATAAATCTTATGGATCTGAACTTGACCTACAAATCTCATCACCAAGGGAAGAAAAAAACGAAATAGATACTAGAGAAAAAAATGACAACCACCCGTCACTAAAAAAAGCTTTATCAATGGGTGCTAAAATTATTAATGAAAAAATATCGGAGGATAAGAATGAATAGAAATATGATAAAACAAGCTCAACAAATGCAAGCTAAATTAGCTCAAATTCAGGAAGAAGTAGCAAATACTAAAACCGAAGCAACATCTGGCGGAGGAGTAGTAAAAGCCGTAGTAATTGGAACTTCTAAAATAGATTCTATAACTATAGACCCAAAAGCAGTTGACCCTGATGATGTTGAATTATTACAAGACTTAATCTTAGCAGCAATAAATGAAGCATTTGAAAGTGCTCAAAAAGTAGCCAATGAGAAGATGGGTCAAATCACGGGCGGATTAAACATTCCTGGGCTTACATAAAATTAAATATGGATATTCATAATTCTACTATTCCAACCGTAACAAGATTAATAGAAGCCTTCCATAGACTTCCTGGTATTGGTCCTAAGACGGCCCAAAGGCTTACATACCACCTAATTAGGATGCCAGAAGAAGAAGCTAAAGAATTTTCTGAAGCAGTTTTAGGTATCAAAGAAAAAATTACTTTTTGTAGCTTCTGCTCAAATATTTCTCAAGAAGAAATTTGTTTATTATGTAGCAATGATAACCGAGATAAATCAAAAATTTGTGTCGTTGAAGAACCTTTAGACATAGTCGCAATAGAAAGAACTAGAGCTTATAATGGGCTATATCAAGTTCTACATGGAGTTATATCTCCTATGAATGGAATAGGGCCTGAAAACTTAAAAATAAGTAAATTATTGGAACGACTTAAGTCTCAAAATATAGAAGAAATTATCATAGCAACTAACCCTAAACTTGAAGGAGAAGCAACAGCAATGTATATTGAAAATCTAATTAGTCCTCTAAATATTAAAATCACACGGCTAGCTAGAGGACTTCCTAGTGGATCAGATATAGAATATGCTGACGATTCAACATTAGAACATGCTTTAAATAGTCGGTCTGAAATTCAGAATGATTTATGAGCCCAGCTAAACCTGAAATTTACACCTCAAGAGGGATAGTAATAAAAATCAATAATTTAGGAGAATCTGATAGAATTATAACTCTTATAACTCCTAACTTCGGTCTAGTTAGGGGTGTTGCAAAGTCTGCTAGGAAAACAGGTTCAAAACTTGGTGGACATTTTGATATATTAAAATATGTTAATTTTTCAATTAGAGAAACAAGATCAATAAGCCAGCTTACTCAAGCAACTAATATTTATGGTTTTAAAAAAATTCGTAACGATTTAAATCTTTTCTTTCAAACATCATATATTTCTGAAGTTGCTGAAAAATTTTCTATCGAGAACAATCCAAACCTCCCATTATTCAACCTTCTAAAAACTACATTAGATCATATTGAACAATTTGGATACTCAGAAAATTTACTCCACTTTTATGAATTAAAAATATTAGAGTTAAATGGATTTGCACCTGAATTATACAAATGTGTAGAATCTGAAAATACACTTGAGCCGGGTAACCACTATTACTCACCGGAAAGAGGAGGATTAATCGATTTTAAGTATTCAAATCTAAAAAGTAATTTAACACTTCTTCCTGCAAACTTAAATACAATTAAGTATCTAAGGTATCTTTCTAAATCAAATTTTGAAAAAATAGATAATTTATCTATCGATGAAATTTACCAAAAACAAACTTCGAGAATTCTAAAAATTCAGATAAAAAATATCATAGATAGAAGCATTAAGTCTGAAAAATTCTTAAATAAAAAAATATGAGAAAAGATGAAATAATAATCAGGGGTGCAAAAGAACATAACCTCAAAAATATTGATGTAAAGATTCCAAGAAATACGCTTTGTGTTATTACCGGTGTGTCTGGCTCAGGAAAAAGTAGTCTTGCNTTTGACACAATATTTGCTGAAGGTCAAAGAAGGTATGTAGAGTCTCTTTCTGCTTATGCAAGACAATTTTTGGGGCGTATGGAGAAGCCTGATGTAGAATATATAGAAGGACTAAGTCCTTCTATATCCATTGATCAAAAAGGAGTTTCGAAAAATCCTAGATCTACTGTTGGGACTGTAACTGAAATTTACGACTATCTTAGATTATTATTTGCTCGTATAGGAGTAGTACATTGTTACCAGTGTGGGAATGTGGTTGAAAAACAAACTGTTCAGCAGATTGTTGATTCAATAACTAATCTTATAGATAACTCTAGAATACAAATACTTAGTCCAATTATTACCCACATGAAAGGAGAACATGTTCAGGTTCTTGAGTCAATAAAAAAACAAGGATTTGTAAGAGCAAGAATTGATGGAGAAATTATCGATTTGAACTCGGAGATTAAATTAGAAAAAAATAAATGGCATAATATTGAAATAGTTGTAGATAGAATAATTATTAAAAAAAATGTAGACCTAAACAGATTAACAGAATCTGTTGAATCAGCCTTAAAAGCCGGGGAAGGGACAATAATTGTTGAACAAAGCACTAGTGGAAATACAAATGATATTATTTATTCAGAAAAATTTGCATGCCTNCAGTGTGATATATCAATAACTCAACTAGAACCAAGAAATTTTTCTTTTAATACTCCCTTTGGGGCCTGCTCACTCTGTACTGGTCTAGGATATAAACTTGAGATAAATCCATACTTAATTATTCCAAATTCTAATATGAATATCGAAGATGGAGGCATTATTCCTTGGTCTAACCCTAATAGTTTTGAAATGTCCAGCTTAAAATCATTATCTGAATTTTATGATTTTTCTCTTAATTCTCCAATAAATATGCTACCTAAAGAAGTTTTAGAAATTATACTTTTCGGATCTAAAAATGAAATTATCTCTTTTTCACATATTACAAATTCTGGGAAAATTTATAACTGGTCTTCAAAATTTGAAGGAGTAATTGCTAATCTTGAAAGAAGGTATATAAATAGCGAATCTGAAAAAACGAAAGAAAATATTTTACGTTTCATGACACAACAACCTTGCAATGAATGTAACGGTGAAAGATTAAAACCCGAAGCTTTGGCAGTAAAAGTATCAGGATTAAATATTACAGATCTCACAAAATTATCTGTAGAAGATTCTCTAGAATGGGTAAGTTCATGTAAATTAGGATTAAGTAATCTAAGCCAAAGAGATCTAAAAATTGGAGAGCAAATATTTAAGGAAATTGAGTCAAGGCTAAATTTTTTGTCAAAAGTTGGATTAGACTACCTCTCATTAGATAGAACAGCTTCTACACTTTCAGGAGGTGAAGGTCAAAGAATTAGGCTTGCGACTCAAATTGGTTCAGGATTAATGGGCGTGCTATATGTTTGTGATGAACCATCGATAGGGCTTCATCCAATTGATAATCAAAAGCTTATATTAACCTTATTAAATCTTCGTGATGTAGGAAATACTGTAATTGTTGTTGAACATGATGAATCGATAATGAATGCTGCTGATCACATTATTGATCTTGGCCCAAGAGCTGGTGAAAATGGGGGTAATATTGTTGCAGTAGGGAATATAGATAAAATAAAAAAAAGTAAACAATCTCTTACAGGTTTGTATCTAAGTAAAAATAAAATAATTGATATTCCAAAAAAAAGAAGGAAAGGAAACGGTAAAAATATAAGCATAGTTAATGCAAGAGAAAATAATTTGAAAAACTTGTCTTTAAACATTCCTTTAGGAAAACTCGTTTGCATAACAGGGGTTTCTGGCTCTGGTAAAAGTACATTAGTTAACGAAATACTATACAAAAAACTAGCTCAACAGTTTTATAAATCAAAAGACGCTCCCGGAAAACATGATGATATTTTAGGTACCCAAAATATTGATAAAGTAATCAATATTGATCAATCTCCCATCGGAAGAACTCCTAGATCAAACCCTGCCACCTATACAGGATTGTTTAGTTATATAAGAGAAATTTTTGCATCAATGCCAGAGTCTAAAGCAAGAGGATATAAAGCTGGTCGGTTTTCATTTAATGTCAAGGGGGGAAGATGTGAATCCTGTAGCGGGGCCGGATTTACTCAAATTGAAATGCAATTTTTACCAGATGTTACTGTTCCATGCGATGTTTGTTTGGGGGTGAGGTATAACAGAGAGGCAATTGAAATTAAATTTAAAAATTTTTCTATTTCCGATATTCTNGATAAAACTGTCAGTGAAGCAGCTAAAGTATTTGAAAATCAACCATCAATATTGAGAAAACTTAAAACACTGATAGATGTTGGATTGGACTATATAAAATTGGGACAACCAGCAACAACATTATCAGGAGGTGAAGCTCAAAGAATAAAACTAGCAACTGAATTATCAAAACGGTCAACTGGTAAAACTTTATATATTTTAGATGAGCCAACTACAGGTTTATCCTTTGATGATGTGTCCAAACTTTTATTAGTTTTGCATAAGCTTGTTGATAAAGGTAATTCTATAATTTTGATTGAACATCACTTAGACTTGATTAAGAATGCTGATTGGATAATTGATTTAGGTCCTGAGGCAGGTGAAAAAGGCGGTAATTTAGTTGGTGAAGGAACTCCAGAATTTATGGCAACCTTAAAATCTTCTGCAACAGGAGTTTACCTAGAAAAACTGAATGAAATTATCCCAAATAAAAGCTCTGAAGGTGGAACTAAAGCTTTAGAAAATCTTAAAAATAAGGAATTAAGTTTAGAAAAACCATTCATATTCCCAGAAAGACCAAGCAAATTATTGATTAGGAAAAAAAACAAGAATAGATTTAGAAGAAGAAGAAGATAACTAAAATATTTTTTCGTCTTCAACTTTATTATCATCTATCTCCATACCCAAACCACAATCACTTGGAATATTTATATGTCCGTTTTGTGGTAAAACAGGTGTCTTAAGAAAGTACTGATGAATTAGATTCCATTTAATTAGGTACTCTTGATAAGGTGTATGGATTGGGGATTGACTCAAAGAAAAATGTATACCGGCATTGGTAGAGTGACCATGAGGTATAGTAATTAGGTCCGCTGCTGTTGCAATATTTGCAATCTTTATAACTTCAGATAAACCGCCAGCCCAATAAATATCAGGCTGAAGAATATCTAAAGCTTCAGCTTTAATAAAATCATTTAAACCCCAACGAGTATAATGATGCTCTCCTCCTGAGATTGGTATTGACGTTGAATTTTTTATTTTTCTATATGAATCAATTCTATCTGGCATCGCAACCTCTTCTATCCATCTTGGGTTAAATTCTTCAATATTTTTAGTCAGCTTTACCATATAATTAACATCCATAGATTGCCAGCAATCAAGCATGATATCGTAATCATCTCCTAATTCACTCCTAAGAGTTTTTACTAACTGAATATTTTTTTGTAATCCTTCATGACCAGAAAGTGGACCATGCCTGAAAAACCACTTTTGTGCAGTATATCCTCGAAGCTTAAATTCTTTAGCTCTTTCTTTTACTAATCCCATGTCTTCCACATCAAACCCAAGCATTGAAGCATAAGCTGGGATGCTTTTTCTTGTAGGCCCACCAAGGATTTTATACACTGGAGTTTTATAATAATTACCTTTTAAGTCCCATAGAGCATTATCTATGGCACTTATTGCAATCATATTATTGCCTTGGCGCCCATGAACTGAGCGACGATGCATTACATCCCATAAATATTCTATAGCAAGGGGGTCCTGGTTAATTATATGTTGGCTTAATTCTTTTTTAATTATGTAAGCTATCGATTCATCAAAAGGGCCAGAAATTCCTTTTACTCCATCATCCGTAATAATGTACAAAAAAAATGCATTTATATTTAAATTATTACCTGTTCCTTTGGAAGTTTTGTCTTGATTGTTGCGAAAAGGCTGAAATCTATATTCTTCATAAATATCTATTGGTTGAACTAATCTTTCTTCCCAAAAAATTTCTGAACATTTCAAGGTTCCGAACAATTGTTTTATTTGTATTTTATCTATCTTCATAATTATCTAATCTTTTTATAATTGATTATTGTACAATATGAAAATAATTTCAAATCAATAAAAACAAAAATAACATGGGAAATCAAAAGATTTATAAGTCATTCGATGAGGCAGTTATGGATATAAGGTCTCATAGTTCCGTGATGATTGGTGGATTTGGTGGATCAGGAGGTCAACCTACAAGACTAATGCTTGCACTATCAAAAAGGGATATAAAAGGTTTAACTATCATTGGTAATGTTGCAGGAATATCTGAAACTACAGGTTACGGTTGGCCAAAAAACAGCAAACCAATAGATCAGGGGATTTTCTTTAAAAAAGGAATTGCAAACAAAATTATTTGCTCTTTTCCAGTACCAGCATCTCAAAATCCAAAAAGCCATATAGAAAAATTTTGGCTTGAAAACAAAGATTCCGTTGAAATCGTCCCTCAGGGGACTTTAATTGAAAAAATCCGATCTGCTGGAGCAGGGATACCTGCCTTTTATACTTCGACTGGTGTTGGAACAATCATAGAAAAACAAAAAGAAATAAAATTTTTTGGTAAGAAAAAATATCTTTTAGAGCATGCTCTAAGCGCAGACTTTGCTCTAATAAGAGCTAATGTAGCTGACGAAAATGGAAATTTACAATTTCTTGGTACATCTAGGGCTTTTAGCCCTGCAATGGCAACAGCTTCAAAAATAACAATTGTTGAGGTAGATGAAATCGTTAAAGTTGGAGACTTAGACCCTAATAATATTCACACACTTGGGGTTCACATAAACAGGATTGTAAAAAGAAGAAAGAATGATATGTATCCATGAAATTCCATTTAGATCCAGCCCCAAGATTAAACAAAAATCAAATTGCAAAAATTGCAACAAAGTTTTTGAAAAATAATTCTTTGATTAACTTAGGTATAGGCATTCCATCCTTATGCGCTCAGTTTATCAAAGACCCCACAATTCTTTTGCATGCGGAAAATGGGGTCTATGGGTTTAATAAATTTGCAAGTGAGGAGAATATTAACACTGATATTATGGATGCAGGTGGAAATTTCTTAGATATGAATAAAAATATGGTCTTTTTTGATTCGGTTGAATCATTTAACCTTATAAGAGGAGGCCATATAGATACAACAATATTAGGTGCTTTTCAAGTATCAAAAAGTGGAGACATTGCAAATTGGATAATTCCCAAAAGAGGTATAGGAAGCATAGGTGGTGCAATGGATTTATGCGCCAACACAAAAGAAATAATAGTTACGATGGAGCATACAACTAAAAAAAATGAATCAAAAATTGTTGATAAATGTGTCTTCCCACTTACGGCTGTAAGCTGCGTAAATAAAATTATTACAGATGTTGGAATTTTCGAGTTAGATAATAATTCATTATTATTAAAAGAATGTGCTCCAGGGTGGGACCCAATAACTATTCAGAAGATTACAGATGTTACGATAGAATATGATGAAAAAATAATTTTTATGGATATCGATGATGTTTGATAATTTATCAGAAAAATTTACAGGTATAGTTCAAAGTTTAACAAGCAAGGGAAAAATTTCTGAACAAGACATTAAAAAGACCTTAAGAGAAGTAAGATTAGCTCTACTAGAAGCAGATGTAGACTTTAAAGTTGCTAAAAACTTTATTACAACAATAGAAGATAAAGCAAAAGAAGGAAATGTTTTTTCTTCGTTAACTCCAGGCCAAACAATTATTAAAATAGTAAAAGAAGAAATGACATCTATACTTGGAGAAGCGTCAACAGAGTTAAATAAAGGCGATGAATTTCCTACTAAAATTATGTTAATTGGGTTACAAGGTGTTGGAAAAACTACAACAGCAGCAAAACTTGCATTACATTTGAGAAAATTAAAAAATTCAGTCCTAATGGTTGGTTGTGATCTTCAAAGACCCGCAGCAATAGACCAACTTAAACAATTAGGAAGAGAACTAGATATAGAAGTTTTTGATGAAAAAAATAAAAATTCTTCACCAGCTTTAGTTGCTAAAAACGCTTTGGAATATGCAAATAAAAATAGAATGAATTATGTAATTTTTGATACAGCTGGAAGGCTAAGTATTGATCAAGAATTAATGGGTGAATTAAAAGAAATTAACAAAATAATTAGTCCTGATGAAGTTCTTCTCACACTAGACGCAATGACTGGTCAAGACGCTGTTAATTCTGGAAACGAATTTAATAAACAGATTTCCGTCTCAGGAATAATACTAACAAAAATGGATGGAGATGCACGTGGCGGTGCAGCATTATCGATGAAATCTGTAACTGGGATACCAATAAAATTTGTAGGTACTGGGGAGAAATCTGATCAAATCGAGATTTTTCACCCAGATAGAGTTGCATCTAGAATATTAGGGATGGGTGATGTTGAAACCCTTATAGAAAAAGCTCAAAAAGAGTTTGATATAGATCAAGTAAAAAACCTTGAAGGTAAAATTAAAAAAAATCAATTTGACTTAAATGACATGCTTCAACAATTTCAAAGTATTAAAAAAATGGGATCAATGACAGATTTATTAGGAATGGTGCCGGGTTTAGGATCATTGAAAGGTAAAATTAATCCAAATGATATTACTGACGATAAAATGAAAAAAGCTGAATCAATAATATATTCTATGACTCCTTATGAAAGGAGTCACCCAGAGTCAATAAATGGCTCAAGAAGAAATAGAATTGCGCTTGGTTCAGGCACAAATATCACTGAAGTAAATCAAGTTTTAAATCAATTTAAACAAATGCAAAAAATGATAAAGCAGTTTTCAGGTCCTAATGGAAAAAGAAATATTATGCAAATGTTTAATAAAAAATAAAGGAGATAGAATGAGTAAAATAGCGCACCTTCGAATTTATCCTATTAAGAAAGGATTGGAATCAGATTGGGTAAAGTTATTTAATGAAAAACTTATACCAGAAATGAGTAAAGCGGGCATAAAAGTAGAAACTGCTTGGATGGATAAAGAAAATTCAAAATTTATTTGGATAAGATCTTATGGTTCCTCCGAAAAAGATATAGAAACAAAAGAAGAATTATTTTATGAGAGTAATTGGTGGAAAGAAAATGTAAATTTTGTCAGGGGACACTTGGAAGAAAACAGAGAAATTACTATCATTTATTCAGTTTAGGTAAGATTCATTAAGTTCTGAATAGCCATTTATTACCTCTGTTGCATTCATAATTTTTTTATTTTCAAACTGTAATTTCGTAATCTCAAGAAGTTTATTTTTTGTATTTATAAAAATTTTTTTCCCTTGAAAAAAAACATGTCCAGGTTCTGCGTTTGTAGGCATTTTCGTTATTTTTATGTCAATAATTTTTATACGCATTTTTTTCCAAAAAGTGAATGTACCTGGCCATATATCATATGCCTTTACTTTTCTCATTATTTCAATATCTTTAGAATTCCAATCTATCTGTCCGTCTACTTTTTTTATCATTTTAGTGACCGATGCATCAGATTCATTTTGTAGAATAGTTTTCTGCTTATCTTTTAATATATTATTCAAAATTTCAGGAAGCATATTTGAGCCTAATTGAAAAAGTTTTTTTTGAAGTTTGCTAGTGCTGTCATCAATATCGATTACCACTTGCTTAGACTGTTTTAGAATTGGGCCAGTGTCCATGTTTTCATCAAGCTGAATTATAGTTACACCTGTTACAGGTTCTCCATTTAAAATAGCAGATGAAACAGGGCTTGGACCCCTAAACTTTGGTAGTAAAGATGGGTGGATATTTATTGCTCCAAATTTTGGAATACTAAGTATTTCTTTGGGAATAAATAATCCGTAGGATGAAACAACAAATATATCAACATTTGTATCCACAAAATAATTTATTAGAGCTCGGTCATTCTTAAGAGTATATGGTGTTTTTATAGTTATATTATTTTCTAAGGCATAATTTTCAATTGGGCTGGAGTTTTTTTTTAACCCTCTTCCAGATGACTTAGTTTTTTTTGTGAAAATATCCAATATTTCAAATTTATTTTTAATTAAAATATCTAGTGTATATAACGAATCTTTTGTTGAGCCAAAATAAATAATTTTCATAAAATTAATGTTAGCAGATTTTTCTGTTATTTAAAAAATCACTTAATTTTTCCTGAGCGGTTGGGAAATATTTTACATAATAAATTCTTANTTTTTATGATTTCAAACTAAAAAAAAATTAAATTATAAAAAAATTCTGGGAAATTAATTCAAAATTAAGAATTTTTCGCTTTTCATCCTATTTTTTTTTTGAGAATTTCTGGTAAATTTTTTTCAACAGCTTAATTAATTTTTCACAATGTTTCAATTAATTTTCAAGCTTAATCATGTTGTTAAAAGATAGCGTTTCAAAAGGGGGTATTTTGACCAAAAAAATTTCACATATTTCTTCAAAGAACCCAACAGTAGTTTGGAATGCAGTATTAGGAATTTTAGAATTAGAAATTCCAAGGCCTAATTTTGAGACATGGCTAAAATCTACAAAAGCAATTAATATTACTGAAGGCACACTTACAGTTTCAACACCAAGCCCTTTTGCAGCAGAGATGATAAATAAAAGACTGATGGGGTCGATAAAAAAATCGATAAAAAAATTAACTGGAGAAAAATTTAATATANTAATAACCCTAGAGGGCTCATCAACATACAGTGCTGTAACTTCAAAAAATAAAAAAGAAAAGAAGTTAACAGTAAAAAGAAAATCTAACGAGTTAAATCCACTTCAAACTTTTGATTCTTTCGTTGAATGTGATTCAAATATTTTAGCTCGATCTGCTGCGATAAAAGTTTCCGAGACACCAGGAGAAACATACAACCCACTTTATATATATTCTGATGTTGGCTTGGGTAAAACTCACTTATTAAACGCCATAGGTAATGAATTAAAAAGAAAAAAATATAATGTTATTTATCTTAGTAGTGAAAAATTCACCAACGAATACATCTTTGCGATCAGAAATGGAAAAATTGATGAATTTCAAGATTATTTTAGAAGTTGTGACACACTACTAATTGACGATATTCAATTCATTGGAACAAAACCTCAAACTCAAGAAGGATTTTTTCATATATTTAACCATCTTCATATGAATAAAAAACAAATTGTTGTTACAGGAGATGATCCAGCAAATAAAATTTCATTAAAGTCTAGAATACAATCTAGACTTGCAGGTGGTATAGAAGTTGATATACAAGAACCAAAATATGAATCTAAGTTTGCGATATTGAGCTACAAAGCACCAAATCTCAAAAATGAGGTTATAGAATATTTAGCTCAGTACCCGCATAAGAATATAAGAGAACTTGAAGGAGCTGTAAATCGAATAAAAGCATTCGCTCATTTAACATCAAAAGAAATAGACATAGATTTAGTTCAAGAATCTTTGAGCGGTTTGAAGCAAAATAAGAATAATTTCTCAATAACTAAAAAAAGTATCCTGTCAACGATTAGCAACTACAAGGGTATTTCTGTAGACAAAATCTTAAGTAGCAAAAAAGACAGATCCACAGTAGCAGCAAGACAATTAGTAATATTTTTTCTAAAAAATGAACTTGGTATGACTACTGTTGAAATTGCATTTTTTCTGGGAGGAAAGAATCACTCAACTGTGATATATGCTCTTGAGAGAATCGATAACATTATAAAAAAAGATAAAAACTTTGTCCGAGAAACAAATCACATTAAAGAATTAATTTATAAGAGAAATACTGTAAAAATATAATTCATTGGTAAAGTTTTCAATAAAAATCTTTATTTTTCACATATTATTCAAAAAAAATAATAGCACAATTTGTATTTAGATTTTATTTTATTCACGTTATTATTAATATTAAATATAAAAAATAATATATACATATAAAATGTTAGATTTAAAAAAAATAGAAGTAAGAGCAGGAAATGGCGGAAACGGATCAGTTTCATTTATAAGAGAGGCCTTGCTACCAAGAGGTGGACCTGGAGGAGGTAACGGAGGAAGTGGAGGTAATATAATTTTTATATCTGATAGTTCAATTCTCTCCCTAGATAAGTTTTCAAAGAGACATCATTTGATAGCAGAAAATGGAAAGAATGGATTATCTCATAAAAAGAATGGTTCTAAAGGTAAAGATCTAATTATAAAAATACCAGTTGGAACTGAAATATGGGATATTTCGGATGAAAAAAATAAAAAACTAATAGCAGATATAAGTGAAAACAATGAAAGTATTGTCGTTTCAAAGGGAGGAAACGGCGGCTTTGGAAATGCACATTTTGTAAATTCAGTTAATCAGGAACCGCTTTTAGCTGAATCAGGTCAAGAAGGTCAAATAAAAATATTATTACTAAATCTTAAATTTATTGCTGATATTGGGATTATTGGTCTTCCGAATGCCGGTAAGTCCAGTTTATTATCTGTCCTTACACAAGCAAAGCCTAAAATAGCAAACTATCCCTTTACAACAATTGACCCAAATTTAGGTGTAATAAGTGATTATAAAGGCCAAAAAATTATTGTAGATATTCCCGGGTTAATTGAAGGTGCTAGTAGTGGTTATGGTTTGGGTCATAAATTTTTAAAACACATACAAAGAACGAAATTTCTTGTACATTTAGTTGATGGTTCAGAAGACAATCTAATAGATAAAATTATTCAAATCAATGATGAGTTAAGAAGCTTTGATAATGAATTAATAAAAAAACCTCAAATTTTATGTATCAATAAATGTGATTTAGAAGAAGTTAAGATTTCAATTGACAAAATAGAAAAATTATTATCAAATTATAAGCTACCTCATAGTAAACTGTTTTTTATTTCAACAAAAAATAATTTAGGTATTAATAATTTGAAAGAGGAAATCCTAAGTATTAAATCTACTAAAGTTATAAATCACAAAAGTGACTCTACAATAATTAAACCCAAGGTAATACAAAAAACTATTCAGAAAGTAATTTTAAAAGAATCAGATAATTTATATAGGATAATTGATGAAGAAATTATACGTTTAGTCAGGGGTAGTAATATGGAAAATTGGGATGCTAGGGTTCAACTATTTAATATTCTAACTAAAAGAAAAATTACTAATATGCTGATTACTAATGGTATAAAAAATGGAGACACATTGATTATTGATGAACTGGAGTTTGAATGGGAGTAAAAAATATTGCTATATTTGGTGGCACTTTTGACCCAGTACATAAAGGTCATTTTTATGCTGCTGAAGTTGCAATAAAGAAGTTATTATTAGATAAGTTGCTCTTTGTTGTTGCAAAAGATCAGTGGCGAAGAAAAAATATAATTCAAGCTACACCGATTCAGAGACTTGATATGGTAAAGCTAGCTATTAATGAAGAAAAAACAAGCATTAAAACGAAATTATTAAACCATAAAAAACAATTTGTCATTGAAGCTTCTAATATAGACCTTAAACGCGAAGGAAAAACCTATACAATTGACACCATCAATCAAGTAAAATCAATGTATGGAAATAATCATTGTTATTTTCTACTCATTGGTATTGATGTTGCAGAGGATATACATAATTGGAAAAATTATAATACCATAAATAAACTAGTTGATATTGTTGTTGTAAATAGAAAAATGAGAAAAAATATCCTACCAAATATAAAAAATAAATACAATGTTTTATCTGAAGATTTGTTAGATGGTATATCGGAAGAAACATCTACAAATCAACGTTTAGGTTGGTCTAATAACGCCCCAATTAAAAATCAGAATGGTAATTTACAGGAGTTAAGTAATTATAATTCTGTAATACAATATATTTCAAAAAATAAATTATATGGTTATGACAAAAATGGATAATTATGCGAAACGATTATACGATAGGGCGATTGAATTAAATTGTCTTAAATTCGGAGATTTTATACTTTCATCAGGATTAAAAAGCTCCTATTATTTTGATGGAAGGCTTTTATCATTGGACAGCATAGGCTCAGANTTGATATCGGAATCTTTTCTTAAAATAATTGAAGATTATGACCTTGATGCTTTTGGTGGCCCCGCTATTGCAGCGGTACCAATAGTTGGATCTATGGTATTGCAGTGTAAAATAAAAAATAAAAATCTAAAAGGTTTTTTTGTTAGACCAGAGCAAAAATTACATGGAGCAGGTAAGCAAATTGAAGGAAATATTTCAAAGGGAATGAATATTGCTACATTTGATGACACAGTTTCAACTGGAAAAAGTTTATTTAGTGCAATTGATACATTGGAAGAGTACGGTTGTAAAACTTTAGTTTGTATGACGATTTTAGATAGAAATATGGGTGCAAAAGAAGAATTACAAAAAAGAAATATTCCCTTTATCAGTCTCTGGGAATCTAATGAAAAAGGTGAAATACAAATTTCTTCTTAAACATCTATATCAGCTTCTAAAGCATTCGCTCTAATAAAGTCTCTTCTTGGACCTACATCGTCGCCCATCAGTGTTCGGAAAATTTCATCTGCAGCCATTGCATCTTCCGCGGTTACTCTCAGCATTTTCCTAGATTCAGGATTCATTGTTGTGTCCCATAATTGCTCGGGATTCATCTCCCCTAGACCTTTATATCTTTGGACATTTACACCAGATTTATCTGAATTATTATCAAGTGTTTTAGGAATCATTGACCAATTAATGTTTTCTCCAATTTTTTCACCCTTTTTTGTTATAGTAATACTATTTGAATTAATTATATTTTGGATTAATGGGTAAATTAATTTCAATCTTTGAATTGCAGGATTATAGTAAATATCTTTAGACAACTTATACCCGTCAATTTCATATGTTTTTTCAATAATTTCAAATTGCTGTTCTTCAACTTCACCCTCAACTTCTTTATTATCATCCGGGTTATTATCGAATAGACTCCCTTGTGTTATATCGTCATTTTCCAGCATTGAGTTTGAATCTTTATATATTTTTTCTGGTGAAAAATCTAACTGTTTGTACTCAGAATCTTTTATTAGCTTATCGATTACATTCTCCGGTATTTCCAGTAACCTGGCAACCTCCAAAGAGTCTATATAGTCACGAACAGGCGTCAAGATATTTCCGATTTTAGTCCCCTTAATTTTTTCGTCATTATCTATAGTAATTTCAATGTTTCCATATAAACGATTAGCACTCCACTCATCTAGTTCTTTTTCTGAGTACAGCCATTGTGAAGACCTCCCTTTTGAAGCCTTATATAATGGCGGTTGAGCAATATATAAATGACCGCTTCCTATAATTTGTGGCATATTTCTAAAAAAGAAAGTTAATAGTAATGTTCTTATATGTGCACCATCAACATCAGCATCTGTCATTATTATTATTTGATGATATCGTAGCTTTTCTTCATCATAATCTTCCCCAAGCCCTGCTCCTAAAGCTGTTATTAGTGCCGCGATTTCTTCGTGAGCTAGCATTTTTTCAGGTCTAGCTTTTTCGACATTAAGTATTTTTCCCCTCAATGGCAAAATTGCTTGAAATTGTCTATCCCTACCTTGTTTTGCTGATCCACCGGCAGAGTCTCCTTCTACTATATATATTTCACTAGACTCTGGGTTTTTCTCTGAGCAATCTGCAAGCTTACCAGGAAGAGATCCTCCATCCATAGCATTTTTTCTTATTACAAGATCTCGNGCTTTTTTTGCAGCTTCTCTTGCTCGAGCAGCAGTTGTAGATTTGTTTATTATAGCTCTTGCATCTTCTGGGTTATCTTCAAGAAATTCAGATAAATTTTTTCCTACAATTTGCTCAACAATCCCTTTTACTTCAGGGTTGCCAAGTCTTCCTTTTGTTTGCCCTTCAAACTGAGGGTCTTTCACTTTAACGCTTACTATTGCCATAAGACCTTCACGAACATCCTCTCCTGATAAACTCTTAATTTCTTCTTTACCTGTTCCTAAGAGATTATTTTTTCTCGAATAGTCATTAATTACTCTAGTTAGCGCTGACCTGAAGCCTGTTACATGTGATCCTCCGTCTCCAGTTCTAATAACGTTAGCAAAAGAGAGGCAATTTTCTACAAATGAATCATTATATTGTAGGGCAACTTCTGCAACAACGTCATCAATCGTTTCTTGAGCATACATTACATTTGAGTGTACTGAACCTCTAGACCTATTTAGGGATCTTACAAAGCTTTTTACACCACCATCAAACATATAAGTTACATCATTAAATGGCCACAAGTTATCATGCCATTCTGATTTTAAGTGTATTGTTAGGCCTTGATTTAGATATGCCATTTCCTTGAATCTGGAAGATATCGTCTCCCATTCATAGCTTATTTCAGGGAAAATTTCATTATCAGGCATCCAAGAAACAGTTGTTCCTGTTCCATTCATATCTTCAATAGTTTGTTTTCGTGTTTCTAGTTGACCTGTAGTTTTTCCTCTCTCATAATTTTGAATATGAACTTTATTGTTTCTTCTGACCTCAACTTTTGTCCAAACAGATAAGGCATTTACTACCGATGCACCTACACCATGAAGACCACCTGAAACCTGATACCCTTTACCACCGAATTTTCCTCCAGCATGCAGAGTAGTCATTACTGTTTCAAGAGCAGAAAGTCCTGTTTTTTTATGCTTGTCCACAGGGATTCCTCGACCATCATCCATGACTGTGACAGAGCCATCTTTATGTATTGTTATATCTATTCTGGTAGCAAATCCTGCCATAGCTTCATCAACACTGTTGTCAACAATTTCTCTAATTAAATGAAATACTCCCTCTGTGCCAGTTGTACCGATATACATGCCAGGCCTTTTTCTTACTGCTTCTAAGCCTTCAAGAACGTCAATTGCTTCTGCATCATAATTTTTTGAACCTGCAGTTACTTTTTTGCTTTCATCTTTTGAAGTAGTCATTTTTTTCCTTATTGTTTNAAATTTTTTCAGCTAACCCTAACTTATACTTTATCATCTACTAAACATTTAAATTCATTGATATTCGAACCTAAAAATAAATTATAAAAATTCAAATAGTAAAATATAATTATATTTAATGGCAAAATAATTTAAAATATTATAAATTTATACTGAAATTACACTTTATTTTGGGTAAAATATCACAAAGATTTATTTGATTTAGATTCAAAAGGGTTAACAATTAATCGAACAAAAGATATAATCTCAAGATATATGGATTACAATTTTTCCCAAAACAAAAAATTTCCCAGTTCAGTATATATATAAAATTAGCTTTTATAAAAGAGGTGTAAATTGGATATAAATAAAGATGTTTTAGTTTTAATGCTAGAAAGAATGTGGCTTATAAGAAACTTTGAGTTAAAAGTAATGGAAGTTCACTCTGCTGGAGAATTTGCAGCGGCAGCTCACCCGTATATAGGTGAAGAAGCTGTGGCAGTAGGCTCGTGCTTAGCATTGAAAGATACGGACTATATCGCAGGAAATCACAGGTCTCATGGGCACCCGATTGCCAAAGGGGGGGATATAAATCGAGCAATGGCTGAACTATATGGAAAAGTTGATGGTTACTGTAAAGGTAAAGGCGGCTCAATGCACTTAGCGGATTTTTCCATTGGAATCTTGGGAGAATCAGGAATTGTTGGCTCTTCAGTACCTGTGGCTACTGGTGCAGCTTTGGCTTCTAAAATAGATGGAGATGATTTTGTTTCAATGGTTTTTTTTGGTGACGGTGCATCAAATCAAGGTGCATGTCATGAATCTATGAATTTAGCTTCTGTATGGAACCTACCTGTAATATTTTTATGTGAAAACAATCAGTTTGCGGTTACTACATCTTTTAAAGATACTGTTGCCGTAGACCATGTTTCAGATAGAGCCTCTGCATATAATATGCCAGGGGTACTTGTTGATGGACAAGACTGCATTGCAATGTATGAAGCCACTGTTCAGGCAGTAGATAGAGCTAGAAAAGGAGAAGGCCCTACTTTAATTGAAGGCCTAACCTATAGATATGAAGAGCATTCACTTGGTTTAGGTAGAGTGCGTAGAGGTGAATATAGATCTGAAAAAGATATTGAAGAATGGAAAAAACGGGATCCTATTTATATTCATCAAGATAGGCTAATTTCTCAAGGAATTTTATCGGCACAAGATTGTAAAAAAATAGAAGAGGACACAATGAAAAGATGTGAAGAAGCTGTTGAATTTGCTAGAAATAGTGAATTTCCTAAACCAGAAGAAGCTTTTGAAGATATGTGGGCCAACCCAATCCCTCTACCATAAATAATAAGGATAATACTATGACACAAACTGTTTTTATTGAAGCAATAAACCATGCAACAAAAGAAGAAATGAGAAATGACTCTAATGTATTTATTATGGGTGAAGATATCTCATTGTCAGTCTATGGAGCTACGCAAGATTTATTATCAGAATTTGGAGATCAAAGAGTTTTAGATACACCTTTATCAGAGAATGGCTTCGTTGGTGCTGCAGTAGGTGCTTCATTAGTTGGTAAGAGGCCATTAGTTGAGACTGTTTCAAGTTTTATGTGGGTTGCAATGGATCAATTTATAAGTCAGGCAGCCAAAATGAGATATATGTTTGGAGGTCAGGCAAAATTACCTGTAACTTTCAGGGTGTCAATGTTATACGGATCTGGTGCTGCAGCTCATCACTCTGACAGAAACTACCCTATGTTTATGAATATGCCAGGAATGAAAATTATAGTACCATCTACTCCTGCAGATGCCAAAGGCCTACTAAAGACAGCAATACGAGATGACGATCCATGTATAGTATTTGAAGATGGAAATCTATATGGAACAAGAGGAGAAGTTCCTGACGATGAACATTTAGTGCCTTTTGGAGTTGCCAACATTTTAAAGTCTGGGTCAGATGTTACTATTGTTGCAATAGCTGGAGGAGTTATTCACGCTCTCGCGGCGGCAAAAGAATTAGAATCACAAGGTGTTTCTGCCGAGGTCATTGATCCAAGAACGCTTGTTCCTCTTGACAAAAAAACAATCTTAGATTCAGTTGAAAAAACTGGAAGATTAGTTGTTGTCGACCCGGCTCATAAGGTATGCTCGGCAGCTTCGGAAATTTCTTCAATTGTTGCACAAGAAGGCTTTTGGTCTCTTCAAGCGCCAATTCAAAAAGTTGCAGCTGAACAGGTACATATTCCTTATAGTCAGGCTCTTGAAAAATTAATTTATCCCGACAAGGATAAAATTATAACAGCAGTGAATAATACTCTAGAAAGTTAAGAGGACAGGAATTATGCCAGCTCCAATCATTCTCCCCCAATGGGGAATGGCTATGAACGATGGGTTGATCGTTAAATGGTTAAAAAGTTTAGGTGACGAAATAAAAAAAGGTGATCAGCTTGTAGAAATAGAATCTTCTAAAGTTAATGCCGAAATAGAAGCTACGCATGATGGAAAGTTAGGTAGAGTAGATTTCCAGGAAGGCGTAATAGTTGACGTTGGTACTGTTGTTGGTTATATTTTATTTGATGGTGAAACAGAATCTGAATTACCAGAGGCTGCTAAGGCAGGCATAGAAACCATTGAAAAAACTACGGAAGAAAGTAAACCTTCATCTTCTTCAACAGATAAACTAAATTCTAATCAAAATATACCTAATAAACAAATTATTACTCCAAGGGCGAGAAGGCTAGCAAAAGAATTAGGTATAAATGATTTTTCTAATATAAAAGGGTCAGGACCTAGCGGAAGAGTTACAGAAGACGATATTAGAAATTTTAATAATACTCCAAAGGATGATACTGCAATCTCTTCAGTTCCTGTCAGGGAATCTATTCCACTATCTCCACTTAGGTTAACTATCTCAAAAAGAATGTCAGAGAGTGCCCAGATTCCATCTGTAACATTAAACACGAAAGTTGATATTACTAACACGTTGGAGAAACAAAAAACTTTAGTAAAGGAGTGGAGAAAGCACAAAATTCGACCGCAGTTTCAAGATTTGGTTATTGCTGCTGTAGCTAAATCATTACATGAGTCGCCGCATGCTAATGCACATCTAATTAATGATGAAATTAGGGTCTTAGATGAAATAAATATAGGGGTTGCAATGGCTGTTATGGGTGGATTACTTGTTCCTGTTATAAAAAAAGCAAATCAAAAAACCATACTTGATATAGCCTTGGAAATTAGGAGATTAGCAAAAAAATCTAAAGAAAATAGTTTTGATATGGATGATTTATCTGGGAGCAGTTTCTCTGTTACTAATCTCAGTTCATATAATATAACTACTTTTAATCCTTTATTAAACCCGCCTGAGATAGGAATTTTAGGGATAGGCTCTACTGAAGAAGTTATAAGTAATTCCAATGAAAAGAAATCTTTTACCAATCTTTGTTTAACTTTCGATCATAGAGCCTGGGATGGAGCACCTGCTTCTGAATTTTTAAAATTAATTTGTAAGAACCTTGCCAATATTGACTGGATGTTTAATTAATAGATATGTCAGTCGTAGGAATTATTGCTAACCCATCTGCTGGAAAAGATATCAGAAGATTGGTAGCCCACGGAAGAGTTGTTTCAAACCAAGAAAAGTCCAATATTTTGAGACGAGTATTTGCTGGTATAGCCTCAACAAATACAAAAAAAATTATAATAATGCCTGATCATTCTGGCTTAACTATTTCTGCAGCTTCTGATGTTAAAGATAAACTAGAAGTATCCTATCTTGATATGCGAACTGCAGACAGCCAAGAATCTTCGACTCTAGCAGCAAAATTAATGTATGAACAACAAATTGATTGTATAGTAACTTTGGGTGGAGATGGTACAAATCGAGTAGTAGCAAAAGGATGCAAAAATATTCCATTGGTGCCTATTTCAACCGGAACGAATAATGTTTTTCCTGCACCAACCGAGGGAACATTGGCAGGAATAGTAGCAGGTAGTATTGCTGATAAAACTTTGAGTGTAAAAGAATCTTGCAATCAATCAAAAAAAGTTGATATATATTGTAACGATCAATTTATTGATGCAGCGCTTGTAGATGTCGCAATATCAAAAGAAATGTTTGTAGGTGCTAGAGCTGTTTGGGACATAACTACTCTTCACTCAGTTATATTAACTCGTGCAGAACCTGCGTCCATAGGATTGTCTTCTATAGGCTCAAGATTATACAACATAGAGATTGATGATCCAATTGGGTTATATATAATATTAGACAAAAATATCAAATCAAAAAAACAATTTATTAAAGCGCCTATAGCGCCTGGAACTATCTCTAAGATAAAGATTGTAGATTATAAAAAAATAAATATAAATGACAAGGTACAGATAAATACTTATCCTGGGACAATTGCACTTGATGGAGAGAGAGAAATCGAATTACTTCCAGATAACACCTATTATGCTATATTAAATCTAGAAGGGCCTTTAGTTGCTGATGTTTCAAAATCAATGAAATTATTATCAAATATACCTCAAAAATAATTATGAATGATATTGACTTAAACTTATATAAAAAATTTGCCGAGAAAGCTATTTATAAGGCTTCAGATCTTCTTTTAGAAAAATTTAGGCCAGAAAATTCTTCAGAGTTAAAAAAGTTTTATAAATCACCAAATGCATTGGTTACTAATGCAGATATGGAGAGCGATAAAAAAATCACGGAAATTCTCAATTCACCAGAATTAAGAGCTAATATTTATTCGGAAGAAAGTGAAAAAACAATCGACGAGGATTCTATTTTTTTTTGGTTAATTGATCCACTTTGCGGGACGGTACCTTATAGTTTGGGTATGGACCATTGGGGGATAAATATTGCGCTAAGAGACAACGAAAAAATAATATTATCTTGCCTGTCCTCTCCGTCAATAGGGGAATATTTTTCAGTAATTCTAGGCGAGGAAGTTAATAGAAATGGTAAGCCATATAAATCAACTCCTCCTACAAATAAATTGTCAGAATCCACTATAGTTTTAGAAGTTGATGGTGGATTAGAATGGGAAAAAAACATCCACCATATTTCAAAGTGGATTACTAAAGTAAGCCAAGTTAATAGTTTTTCTTCAATTGCGTACCCAATGATTCAAATGTCACTAGGAAGAATTCCTGGTGGTGTTTTTTATGGAATTGATACAGTTCATTTTGCTGCAGGTGCAAAAATAGTAGAGTCTCTAGGTATTAGAGTAACGGATAAGCAAGGAAACAATATTAATTGGACAAAAAAAGAAAAGCTTGACTGTGTTGTTGTGGGCTGGCCAAATATTCATCAAGAATTAATAAATTTGATGTAGTTATTTATATAAATTATTCCATTATGTAAATTTATTTTATATTATTATTCCTTAGTTAAGAAAAGAAGGGGAAAATTATGCCATATAAAGTAAACCATATACATATAAAATCTAAAAATCCTAAAGATACAGCTGAATGGTTTGTAAAAGCATTTAATGTGAAAATCATCTCAGAAACAATAAGACCCGTCGGTGATACATTCATTGTTACACAAAGTGAGGGAGGGCTAGCTATCAACATATCAAGTGAAAGAACAGATGAAGTTTTAGGTCCAGCTGATGATGATGCTCACTACGGCCTGGAACATTTTGGATTTGATACCGATGATATTGTTTCTGATATTGAAAGATTGGTAGGGATTGGTGCTATTTATAAAGAAGGCCCTGTAGATTTACCAGATGGTAAAAAAATTGCTTTTATTGGGGCACCTGGCGGGATAAGAATAGAATTAATACAGCAAGTATCTTAAGGAATAGCCTTGCCTGACAACACTCCTGTTGTTTTTTCATTTTCTACGGCAATTTTGCCATTAACTATTACCCAAGGAATTCCCTCTGGGTGAACATTGGGGTCTTCAAAAGAAGACCTGTCATTTATATGGTCTTGGTCGAAAATCACTATATCAGCGAAAAAACCTTTCTTGATATTTCCTCTTCCTGATAAATTAAACCTTTGTGCTGGATTTTCAGTAATTCTTTGAATAACTTGTTCGATAGGATAATTATATCTTCTTCTCAGCCTTCCTAATACTCTAGGAAAACAACCATACGCTCTTGGATGCGGCAATCCACCAGTTGGTATTGCATCAGAGCCTATCATATAATCTGGCCTTGAAAGTAACTCCATGACATTTTTTTCAACCTGTCTCCAAACTTTTATATTACGTGGCGGGGCTCCTCTAAAACCACAACCTAATGATTCCTCATACATTACCCTGCATAACATTTCTTCAACACTAATTTTCCACATATCTGCAACCTCCTCAAAAAGCATTCCTTCGAGATGTTTGTTTTTATCAGAAACTATGTGTGTCCAAACATTATTAGAGGGGTTTCCATAGTGAGTACCAATCATCTTTGAAATAAGAATTTCTCTTTCTTCAGTGTTGTTTAATTTTTGTATCATTTTTTCAGGCCCACCTTCATGAAAATAACTAGGGAAAAAAGTTTGTGGAAAAGAAGATCCTACAGGATATGGGTAAGTCTCAAGAGTTATATCAACACCACTATCTTTAGCTTTATCAACTGGATCTAAAACTTCACTTATAGATTGATTGAAGTCGGGTTTATAATGTTCTATGTGAAGTTTTGTTTCTGTTCGTTTAGCAATCTCTATTGCTTCCATCACACCACCATCATGAAATGCTCTATCCGTATTATGGTTTCTTAAATGTATAGACATGGGCTTGTCATAAATTTTTGCAACTTTCATTAGTTCGCAAATCTCATCACTATCAGAAAAGCTATTTGGGTAATATGATAGGCCTGTTGAAAAGCCTACAGCACCTTGTTCAAATGACTCAGAAAGTAACGATTTAGCATGATCTAGCTTTTTACCTTTCAATGGTTTGTCTTCCATTCCAATTGCTTCTAATCTTATAGGGCCATGACCAGCAAACATAGCAACGTTACAAGATGTTTTGCTATCGTAATTTAGCCTTGCTTTTTCTATACTTGACATATCTAAATCATTTTTTGGAACCCCTAGAATACCAGATAAATACCATTTATAAAGTTGATAATTTTTTACTGATAATGGGGCTAATGTTAGTCCGTCAGGAGCAATTATTTCGGTTGTTATACCTTGCATAATCCCATTTGCATGTTCTCCATCATTTAATAGTGCGACGTCAGCATGTGAGTGTACATCAATAAAGCCAGGTGAAACAGATAAATTTTTAGCATCAATAATTTTATCAGCTTGAATATTTTTCTCACCTATGTTTATAATGTCAACAATTTTATTTTCTTTTATTCCAATGTGAGATTTATATTCCTTTTTACCAGTACCATCAATAATATTTCCATTTTTTATAATTATGTCTAGTTTCATAGTAATCCCTTATAAATTTTGTTATTCAGAGAATACAATAAAAAAATGTACTAGTCGATAGTGAAAATATATAAATTATTAAATATGATTAAGTTATTATTTTTTTAGATTAAGGTAAAAGTATTGAAATTAAATAATCAGGTAGCAATAGTAACTGGTGGAGCGTTGGGTATAGGTGGTGGTGTTGCTAGAAAACTAGCGCNGGAAGGCTCAAAAGTTTTAATCGTTGATATTGCAGAAGAAGAGGCAAAAAAAAATAAAGAAACAATTGAAGAAAACGGTGGAATTGCAGAATATTTGATTGGTGATGTAGCTTTGGAGTCGGTAGCAAAAGAAATGGTTGATTTATCTGTCTCGCTGTTTGGAAGATTAGATATTATTGTTCAAAATGCTTATGGAGGCTTAGGTGCTGGGAGTGCTGTTGATATTAATATTAAAGATTGGAATAAAGGCTTAAATTTGCTTGTAGGTGCTTTGTACCTAGGAGCTAAATATGCAGTACCAGCGATGGAAGACTCGGGTGTTGACTCCAACTTTATTCCAAAACAATGGAAGGGATTTGGTTTACGCCAAGGAAACCCTCCTAAAGAAAATATAGGTAGAATAATTAATATATCTTCTGTTCATGGAATTTTAAATGCTCCCAAGTCAATAGTATATGAAACAGGTAAGTCGGCGGTTATTGGAATGACCCGTCAAATGGCTGTTGATTTTGGCCCCTTGGGAATTACGGTTAATGCTATTGCTCCTGGACATATTGTTACGGAAAGAGGAGATGACCAATGGAAAAAAGTTGGTAACAACGAAGGTTTTAGATTATTTGAATTACAATACCCAGTTAGGCGCACAGGTACACCTCAAGATGTTGCGAATATGATATCTTTTTTATGCTCACACGAAGCTTCATTTATTACAGGTCAAACTATTGCTGTTGATGGAGGGCTATCTGTTCAACTACAGGAAGATTTGGTTATGGACTTAAAAAATTTCATATCCACAAATAAAAACTTAAGAACTCATTTTGACAAAGAAGATAAATCAAGAGATCGTTGGTAAAAATGAATAATTATAATCATAAACAAATTGAAAATAAATGGCAAAAAATATGGAAAGAATCTGAATTATATAAAACGCCAGATACTATACCTTCGAAAAAAAACTGGTATGCATTATCCATGTTTCCTTATCCTTCAGGAGATTTACATATAGGTCACTGGTTTGCTTTTACTCCTGCAGATGCTCATGCAAGATTCAAAAGGCTGGAAGGATTCAATGTTATGCACCCTCAGGGTTTTGATGCTTTTGGTCTTCCAGCAGAAAATGCTGCTATTAAGAATAATATAAACCCTAAAAAATGGACTTTTGACAATATTAGCAATATGCAAAAGCAATTTGATATGATGGGTAATTCTTATGATTGGAGTAGAAAGCTAATAACCTGCACTCCTGAATATTATAAATGGAATCAAAAGTTTTTTGTAGAGATGTATAAAAAAGGTTTAGCCTATAGAAAAAATGGACCTGTGTGGTGGGACCCTATAGATCAAACTACACTAGCCAATGAACAAGTTGTTGATGGCAAGTCAGAAAGATCAGGAGCTGATGTGGTTAAGAAATTAATGCCTCAGTGGTATTTCAAAATCACAGATTATGCAGAAGAATTATTAGACATGGATAACCTTGAATGGCCTGAAAAAATTAAACAAATGCAAAGAAACTGGATTGGTAAGTCNANTGGGGTTACTATAAATTTCAGTATTGAAAACTCAAATGAAAAAATTAGTACATTTACAACAAGAATTGATACTATTTATGGTGTAACTTTCGTTGTTTTGGCCCCAGAGCATCCAATTATAAAAACTCTTTCTTTGAGTAAAAATAAATATGTAAAAGAATATATTGCGCGNTCGCAAAAAATGTCAGAAATAGATAGAACTTCAACGATTAGAGAAAAAACAGGAGTAAGAACGGACGTTTGTTGTATTAATCCTTTAACAGGTGAGAAAATTCCTGTTTTTGTAGGAGATTATGTCTTAGCATCTTATGGGTCAGGAGCAGTAATGGGTGTGCCAGCTCACGATGAAAGAGATTTTTTATTNGCCAGGAAATATGATTTGCCCGTTAAGGTTGTAGTATCTCCTGATGGTTCCAAAAATATTCAACTAAGCAAAGCATTTACTGGAAATGGTATTCAGGTAAACTCTGAAGAATTTAATGGCCTGAATAATGTTGAAGGAAAGGAAAAAATTGCAAAATTAGTTGAGGAAAAAAAGTTTGGTAAAAAAACAATCACTTATCACTTAAGAGATTGGTTAATCTCAAGGCAACGATATTGGGGTACGCCAATACCAATGTTTTATGACGAAAATAATGAAATTATTCCAGTTGAAGAAAAATATTTACCAGTTATTTTGCCTGAAGCGAAAGAATTTATGCCTACTGGTCAGTCACCGTTGACCCTTGATGAGAAATTTTTATATTTTGATCACCCTAGGTATGGAAAATTAAGAAGAGAAACAGATACTATGGATACTTTTATGGATTCGTCTTGGTATCATTTGAAATTTGCTAGCCCAGGTATATTAGACTCCCCTTTTAAGAAAGAAAAAATTGATCTTTGGAATCCTGTTGATCAATATATGGGTGGCGCAGAACATGCAGTCATGCATTTATTATATGCGAGATTTTTTAATAAAGTCCTTAGAGACTTAGGATATTTAGATTTCGATGAACCGTATAAAAGATTATTTAATCAAGGCGTTATGNTAGCTAGGCATATGAAAATTTCTAAAAGAAACAATCCATTAAATCCTCAGCCACTTGTAGAAAAATATGGAACAGATTCCGTAAGAGCTTATCTAATGTTTTTAGGGCCATGGGATAGAGGTGGAGACTGGTCAGACTCAGGAATTAATGGAATTTATAGATGGCTAAATAGAGTTTGGGATATGATTACTGTACAGTATAAAGAAAAAAACATTTCACAAGAACAAACTAAAATTTCTATTCAAACCTCAAATGAAATAACAAAAAATATTTTATCTGATATGAAAAATTTTAAGTTCAATACTACAATAGCATCTTTAATGGAATATAGTAATTTTCTTTCTAAAATAAAAAAAGAAGGTAGTATTTCAAATACAAATTGGAATAATTCTTGTAAAAGACTTCTAATTCATTTGTCTCCTATTTGTCCTCATATCACAGAGGAAATATGGAGTATATTAGGAAATAAAAAATCTATTCATTTACAAAAAAATCCGACCTTTGATGATAAATTATTAGAAAAAGATAATTTAACTTTGATGGTTCAAATTAATGGAAAGCTAAGAGACCAAATTNAAGTTCAAAATAATGCTTTGGAAGAAGAAATAATTGAAAGAGCAAAAAAAATAAAAAAAATTCAACAACATCTCGAAGGTATGAAAATCATAAAAAGTATTTACGTGCCCGGAAGAATAATTAATTTTGTGGCTAAACCGGAGTAATATTATGAAAGCAATGATTTGGCATGGAGAGGATAAATTTATAGAAGAAACGATGGATGATCCAAAGGCCTTAAATCATCAAGTAGTAGTAAAGGTTGATACTGTTGGGGTCTGCGGGACAGATGTACATATAACTCAAGGTTTGTTTCCAAAATCCCCCCCTTTAATTTTAGGTCATGAGGGATCAGGCACTATAGTAGATGTTGGAAATAAAGTAGATAAATCTAGATTAGGGCAAAGGGTAGTTATGAATACTACAAGCCATTGTAATAATTGTTTTTCATGTTTAAACTGGTCAATTTCAAGGTGTGAAAATGCAGAATTTACATCAGGCATGTTTGCTGAATATGCTGTATGCCCTTCTCAGTCAGCTGTTATAATTCCGGAAACTTTAGATATTGAAAAAGCTAGCCTAACAGAACCAGCATCATGTTGTCTTTCCGGAGCCCTTATGATGAAAACCAAGGAAGCAAAGCTAGGGGTTGTCATTGGTGGTGGAATAATGGGTCTTTTTACATTGGCATTCTTAAAAAATTTGGGTGTGGATAAAATGATAATGTCTGAACCTGTAAAAATAAGAAGAGAAATAGCTACTCAATTTGGAGCAGATCTTCTTCATGATCCAAATGATAGTGACCTAGAAAATTTTATTAAAGATAATAACAATGGTTGGGGGGCAGATATTTCTGTAGAAGCTGTAGGAAAACCAAGCCTTGTTGCAAAATGCATAGAGGTTGCTCGCCCCAGAGGTCAAGTTTTAATGATAGGAGTGAGCCCTCAGGGTTCAAATTTGCCGACAGATTTGTATGAAATGCATTATAAAGAAATTACAATAAAAGGGGCATTTGGGAGAGGAAATGTNTTCAAAAGAACTCCAGAGGCAATTAGTAAATTAAACCTTGAAAATGTTATAAGTAAGGTGTATCCGTTAAGCAGTACCCTTAAGGCAATTAATGACTCTTCAAAAGGTAAGGGAATTAAGTTTGTTGTTAAACCTTAGTTAACAAAACTTTTACTAGCATTGAATATATCAGAGTATTTATTTACTGCAACGCCAGAACAAAGAGCAGCGCCAATAGCTGCTTCTTCATTATTTTTACCTATATTAATACTCAATCCAAATTTAGAGCTTAGGGCATTTTGCAATAAAATATTTTTCTTTAATCCATTACCAGAACCTACTAAAATATTTTTTTTATTTATACCGCATTTTAATGATTCGATATAAGCCTTATGTAATTCAAATGCCATGGAATTAATTAACGCTAAAGTAATATTTTCTATAAAGAAATTTTCTTGTGTTATTTTATTTATCTTTCCCTTGGCCTTATAATTTTCTCTAGATCCTGTAAATAAAGCAGATACATTTAACCCTGAAGAATTTTCTAAAGATTTATTAGCAAGATTAATAAGTTTTTCGTATATTAAATCTGATTCAAGATTAATATCTGTCATATCAAAAATTAATCTTTGAACGAAATTTTTTAATACTCTGAATGATCTTCCACCAACTGTCCCTACTCCCGCTAATAAGTATCCTTTCTGTATAAAAGGCCTTAATTCCAGCCATGATCTTGGTATAATTTTTTCATGAAAAACAGAAGTTTGCCCACCAGTTCCAACATTAATTGCTACAGTGTCATAATAATTATTTACTGTGCCTGCAAAACTACATTGATGGTCTCCTGAAGCAATAGATACCGGTGTGCCTTCCTTAAGATTTGTTTTTTCACTTATAAATTTAGTAACTTTTCCAATAATAGAACATGAGTTTTTTATTTCCAAAAATGATGATCTCTTAAGATTTAATGACTTAATTAAATCATAATTCCAATCATTTTTATTTAAGTTAAATACACCCCAGCTTAAGGCATCTGTAGGGTCGGTAACAGGAGTTGTGTCTGTTAATTTACTAGCAATAAATTCAGGTGCGGTACAAGCAGTAAGTTTTTCATCAAGTTCATTATTATTTTTTAGCCAAAATAATAATGGTGCAGTATATCCTGTGACCAAAGGACAGCCGGTGTTTTGAAAAAAAGGTAATTGATTTTCACTTATCGTAGCACCACCCATTTCTGCCATAATCTCTATATAGGTTTTACTATTAAATCTTTCTTTGCATCTTTGGTCTTGCCACGATATGAAATTCCCTACACCTTCATTATCTTTATTAAAAAGTTGTAAACCTTGTTGCTGTCCAGTTATACCAATAGCTTCCGGTGATATCTTCGATTTATCGATTGTGGTTTTAATTGTTTCAACTACTCCACTAAAAATCTTATCCATATTCCATTCTGAACGACCTAATTTTTTATCTTTAAGTTTTGTTACTTCAGCAAGATTATTTACGGTGGAAGATTCAATAACTTTTCTTTTTTTTGTATCAATAATTATTGAAGTTATAGAGGTTGAACCAACATCAATTCCTAAAAAATAACTACTCATCTTTCGGTAGGTTTGGAGAAAAAAAATGTCTTACTTTTTGATTAGGGTCTCTAAAACCAACAGGCTCCCACTCATATGCTTTTGTACTTACTTCAACATGGACATCGGGTCTTTCAAATACACTTTTCTTGAGTTTAGTTCCTAGTCCTGGCCCCTCAGGCGCGAGCAAGTAACCTTCTTTAATAACTATATTTGGCTCTATAAATTTATCGTACCAGCCCTTATAATAAGCACGGTTTGTTTCTTGAAGCATAACATTTTGGCAGTTCATTGAAATATGAGCACAAGCAAAAACATTAATTGGACCTGTCCAATCATGAGGCGCAATAGGAGTTTGATAGGTATCTGCTAAGGTAGCAATTTTTTTGGTTTCAGATATACCTCCGGTCCAAATCAAATCTGGCATAACAATTTCAGCAGATCCATTTTCTATATATTCTCTAAACTCATATCTTGTCATTAATCTTTCAGCTGCACATACAGGAGAATTAATTTCTGATGCCAATTTTAAATGTGATTTTGCATTTAATGGGTGTATCATTTCTTCTTGCCAAAAAATATTATATTCATCCATTGCTTTCCCAATTTTAATGGCGGGAGCTAGAGCCCATTGCCCTGAACCGTCATGAGCTATTTCAATTTGATCTCCTAAGGCTTTTCTTTGTTTTTTTAATGGTTCAAGAGCTTGCTTAATGTCTTTTGATGAAATAAAATTCCCGCCAGAAGCTTGTGCATAATCGTTTAGATAATATGCTTTAACAACATCAATTCCTTCGTCTAAAAGACTCTGAAGAAAACCCACAGGATCTCTTTTTTCAAACTCATTATCCTGCCATTTTCCATAGCTTCCAACGGTATTATAAATTTTTATTTTGTCTCTTACTTTTCCGCCAAGTAAATTATAGATTGGCTGGTCTAACTCTTGACCTACTAAATCCCATAAGGCAATATCTATTGCCGAAAGGGCCCGTAATTCTGCACCAGAATACGTAAAAATTCCTGATAATCTAAATAGTTTATCCCATATATCTTCTCTGTCCATTGGATCTTTTCCAATTATCGAAGGGGCATATATTTCATGAATTACAGCAGAAACAGATTTTGGAAGATACCAAGTTTCACCAAGGCCAATTTTTCCAGAATCTGTGTGAATTCTCACCCAGGACATTTGCCAAAATTCATCTACATATATAGTTTCAACTTTAGTAATTTTCATGGACTATTTTATTGCTATAAGTTCTATATGAAATACCAAGGTAGCATCTGGAGGGATAGTATTTCCAGCTCCTCGTTCTCCGTAACCGAGTTCTGGTGGAATCTCAACCCTTCTAATACCATTTACATTCATACCCAAAATTGCTTCTTTAAAGCCTTGAATTACTCCGTCAACTGGAAATTCGGATGATTTTTCTCTAGAGAATGAAGAGTCAAAAACACAGCCATTCATCAGCCAGCCAGTATAATGAAGTTCAACTTCGTCAAACTCAAATGGAGATGGACCATCTCCTATTTTAATGTCCGCAATTTTTATACCTGAATCTTGAAGTAAAAATTTATCGCTACCGATTTCTTCAAATTGTGGAGCATTTGCAGGGTAATCACTATTGTCGCAATCTTGCATATTGTTTTCAACCTCTTTCCTTATTATTTCTGCTTCAGCTGTAGCTGTAGCTATTGCTTCATCTGGCGTAAGTATATTTACCAATTCTATATGAAAAATTAAGTCGGTATTTGGCGGAATTATTGGAGGGGAACCTGTTTCACCATAAGCTAGGCTTGATGGGATCTTAACTCTTTTTATCCCTCCAGGACTCATTGTCAACAAAGCATCTATCCATCCAGGAATCAGGTTAATCATTAACATTTCTTGCTCTCCACCTCTTGAATATGAAGAATCAAATACACATCCATCGGGTAGCCATCCAACATAATTCATTTTAACTAAATCTTGAATGGTAGGATTTTTACCTTCACTTTTTTTTATCTCGTATGTACTAATTCCTGAATTTTGAACAATTAAATCTGAATCTTGAATTTCATTAATGGATGGAATTTCATCTGAAACATCATCATTTAGACAAAGTTCAATATTTGGAGTTGGTTTAATTACAGGAATATCTATATTTTCAGGATTTTTTCCAGAAGCCTGACAGCCTGAAAACAACATTGATAACAAGGAAAAGAGTACGATTATAATTTTCATGTTATTTTTTTGCACTCTCTAAAAAGTTTTTATAGCCTGATTCTATCCATGGTTGAACAGTAGTAGAAAAAAACTTTACACCGACATCAACAAACTTAGATACATTTTCTGNGGTTGCTAATGANCCTGCATTTTTTCCNGAAGCAACAATTCTCTCTANTGTNTCCATNATTTTTTCTTGAACATCTGGATGTTGTGGATTNCCAATATGNCCCATNGATGCAGCAAAATCAGANGGAGCAACAAAAAATACATCAATTCCATCAACTTCTAGTATTTCATCTAAGTTTCTCCAGGCTTCAATATCTTCTAACAANACTATAAGCATTGATTCATCATTCGCTTTTTCAAAATAATCACTAACNCCAAGACCNTGTCTACTNGTGAACATNCCTCTTTTNCCAATNGGAGGAAACTTGCCGCCTTCAACNACNTTTAACGCCTCTTTAGCATTATTTACATGAGGAACAACTACTGCNTGGGCTCCTCTATCTAATGTTCGATATATTAATCCTTGTTCGTTTTGATGAATTCTAGCAACTGAAGTCATTCCCCATATATCGCATGCTCTAGTTAAGTTACCTAAATCAGATGCGTCTACTCCTCCATGCTCTCCTTCTAGCCAAACCCCGTCAATTCCTATTGGCCCAATAGCATCTATATCGTCTGAGTTAGACACCCCCATTAGGATTGTTACTATCTCATTATTTTTTAATTTTTCTTTTGCTTTGTTTTTTCTTAATTCCATTGGTTATCTCTCTATAAATTAAATATATTTAAGAAATTTTACATCGAATACATGATTTTTTCTTTATTTAAAGTAACTATAAATGTTTTTAGTAGTAAATTTAATTGTCTTTTTATTATAACGAGGGAGCTATAGTATATTTTTCTAACTTACCCTCGTCAATCTCAATTCCCAGCCCAGGCTTTGAAGGTAGTGAGTATACTCCATCTTTTGCATCAAATTTTTCTGAAAGAATTTCTGATTTTACGGCATTTCCTTGTTCTGAGTGCTCCATTAGTAGAAAATTAGGTGTATTTATTGAGTATTGTAAAGTTGCAGCTATTGCTACTATTCCACCTCCACCTACATGTGGTGAAATGGGTATGTTGTACAATTGAGCAATTGTTGCAATTTGTTTTCCTCCAGTTAATCCTGTTCTTGCAATATCAGGCATTGAAATATCATATGCTCTTTTTTCAAAAATTTCTCGCATTTCATATTTTGTTCTAGTCCATTCTCCGTTTGCAATAGGAAGATCTAGTGATGAAGATATTTCACATAAACCCGGTATGTCAGTAGGATCTGAGGGAGATTCTAACCATAAAAGGTTATATTTTTCTAGCTGTTTACCAAGTTTTATTGCATTATAAGACTCAAACCCCATGTGTACATCAAGCATTAGGCCTATTGCATTACCAATTCTTTTACGCACTTCATTTACTATGTCTAAAGTTTGTTCTATGTCTTCTTTGAGATGCATTTTTAGATATTTGTATCCTTTACCAACAGACCATTCTGCCATATCAGCTACTTCTTCAGGCGTTGAACCACCTATACCGTTATATACTGTGACATTTTTTCTATGAATTCCACCCATAGCTTGAGAAGTTGGCATATTTAATGACTTACCAATAGCATCCCATATGGCTATATCAACCCCACTTAGTGCATCAATATAAAAACCTGTATAATGCCCGCGTTCTCTCTGAGCCGAATAGTTATTGTACCAAATAGACTCAACATCATAGATATTTTTTCCTATGGTTAGCGGCTTTAGGATATCTTTAACTATGGTTGCTGTTGTATTGGGACTTACTGGTGATTGAGCTTCACCCCACCCAACTATCCCTGATTCTGTTTCAACTTTTATAACCGTAGTTTCGTGAGACTTAGAGTAAATTGAAGTATTAGAACTTTCGTCTATATAATACTCTCCCATATCTTTTATCGTAGAGTCATATGTATTCATTGATTTTATTTCTAGATTACGCTTAGATTTTTCAAGACTCTTTTTTACTGTAGGTTTTGATTTTTTAATATCTTTACTTTTGTGCATTTCTTTTGTTGCAAGCATCGCAGTATTAATGTTCTTTGTGTTTATTTTTCTTCCTTCATCAGAATCATTATTAATTCTTATAGGAAAAGCAGTAATTTCTTTAATTTTCATATGTTTTATCTCATCTTAGTTAGAATTGCTTCGTTTAGTTCAAAACCTAAACCAGGCTTGTCGTTTAAGTATAGCTCACCATTTATAATTTCGTATGGATCTTCCAAATATTTATTATGTTCACTTACAAGTGTTAAGGCGTGCTCAAGTCTATAAAAATTAGGAATAGATTTCATGACATGTGCTGAGGCTAAAAATTCTATCGGGCCGCCGGGTACGATATGAGGAGATACAGGTATATAATATGCTTCTGCCATGGTGGAGATTTTTTTCAACTCAGAAATACCGCCAGTCCAAACTAAATCTGGCATTATAAATTCAGCTAAGTTATTTTGAAATATTGGTAAAAAATCATATCTTGTATAGAGTCTTTCTCCAACACAAATTGGAGCATTAGTATTTTCCTTGACTTGTTTTAAGGCACTTATTCCTTCAGGTGGCAATGGCTCTTCAAACCACCCAATATTTGATCTTTCAAATAAATTATTTGACAATCTTATTGCATTTGGAACGTTATAATGACCGTGAGCATCAATCAGTATTTCAAACCTGTCACCAACGGTTTCTCTTACAGCTTCTACGATATCGTACCCTTGTTCTTCTCCTTTTTGTGAGATAAAACCATCTTGATACATTGTGTGGAATGGTGTCATTTCTAGAAATGGATCCAATTTACATGCTTCGTAATTAAGTCCCAATAAATTTTTTTTTGCTGCCGCAGCATAATCTTCAGGAGTATAGCAATCAGAGAACCAAACATTGCAATACAATCTAATTTTTTCTCTATAACTTCCACCAAGTAAATCATATATTGGCATGTTAGATGCTTTACCTTTTATGTCCCACAAAGCAATGTCAAAACCAGCAAGAAGAGAAGTTGTTATCCCTCTTGAACCCATGTAGGAGAATAATCTAAACAACTTGTTCCAGAGCCTATCAATGTCCATAGGATTTTCGCCAATAAAAATATTTCTTACTTCTTCCACTGCCACACTCATTAGTTTTTCAGAAATTTTTGCGGATGTACCCACTTCACCCCATCCATGTATACCTTCATCTGTATCGATTTTTACAAAGATCCATTTTGAGTTTGTTTTAGATAATGCTTGCCCCATTCCCATGTTAAAATCTGCTGAGTAGGTTGAAATATTTGTAATTTTCATAAAGCTTTCCTTCTACATTTAGTTGTGTGCCCAGGCTTTTATTAAGTGATGTGCTATAGCAACAGTTCCAGGAATATTAAGTATTTTTGACTTATTTTTTAAGGCTAATATAACTTCTTCCTTAGGAAACCATTTTACATCTGTCATCTCATTCTTATCAATAATAATTTTCTCATTTATAGCTTCTGCATGACACCCAATCATCAAAGATGAAGGAAATGGCCATGGTTGAGAAGAATGATATTGGATTTTTCCCACATCTAAGCCTGATTCCTCCTGTACTTCTCTTCTTACAGCTTCTTCAATAGATTCTCCTTGGTCCATAAATCCTGCCAGGCATGAATAGAATCCATTTCTTTGCCTTATTCTAGTTTGGCCCAAAACACATTTTTCATCCTTATAAACCAGCATTATTACAACTGGATCTGTTCTTGGAAAATGTTCCATGCTACATTTGAGGCATTTTTTCATGATTCCGCCTCTAAAACTTTTAAGTTCGTTACTGCAACTCGAACAAAATTTATTCTTCTTGTTCCACTCAATATTAGATTTAGCTTGAGCTAAAATTCCTGTTTCATGTTGTGAAATTTCGGTCGCAATTTCCCTGCTATCAATATGAACTAAATTTCTTTTTAACTTTTTTTTAAGATCGATTTTTTTATTTATGCTAAATGCGAAATTTGGTGATTCATTTTCATCAAAACCTAAAAAAATAGGTTTGGTTATAATTTTAAACTCTTTCATATCAGAAAATTCAGTATTACTTAGCCATCCTAATTTAGGTGTTTCTGTATATTCAATAAGTGGATTTAGTTCATAAAAAGGTAAAAATTTAGCTTTTATACTTTGTAATANTTTATCTAACTTTTTTTCGTCATATCTTATACTGTCGCCTCTATTTAAATTATTTCCTGTAAATGTATGAATCTTATTCAAAATGTCCTCGTATGCTTATTGCATTATTTTCTAATCTTTTAATTTATTTATTGCTGTGTTATATTTAGTTTATCAAGAAATTATATAAAACAAGATTAGAATAAAAATAAGGATAAAATATGACTAGTAGGAATTACTCAAATCACGATACATCCTCAGTAAACATTTCAGAAATTTTAGATGGCGATTCGGATAAATCATATAAAAATATAAGAACACATGCAGAAGGACCTAAAGGAAAAGTTCCTTTTACGGAGGACTTTCTAATTAATGAACCAAGTGGAAATCATTTTGGAATGACCCAAAATGCCGGGATGGGATGGGAGCCTTCAGAGTTACTTAGAAAGCAGTTTATGATACTATCTACATCTGGTGGAATTAAGAGTGAAGAAGGTGAAACTATAGCATTAGGCTTACANACTGGCCATTTTGAACTTAGAGATATGGTGGTATCAGCTGCAAATGAGTTTAAAAAATTGAAATCTGTACCTTTTGCTGCATTTTGTTCAGATCCTTGTGATGGTAGAACGCAAGGAACAACTGGCATGTTGGATTCATTACCCTATAGAAATGATGCTGCCCAAGTATTCAGAAGGATAGCAAGGTCACTTCCTACTGTGAAAGGCGTCATGGGAATAGCTTCATGTGACAAAGGTCTGCCTGCTATGATGATGGCATTAGCTGGATTGCACTCNCTTCCTGTTGTTATTGTCCCTGGAGGAACAACATTGAAACCTTATATTGGGGAAGATACTGGCCAAATACAGTCAATTGGAGCAAGATTTGCTCAAGGAGAAGTAACCTTAGAATACGCACAAGATGTTGGTTGTAGATCCTGTGCTTCTCCTGGGGGAGGATGCCAGTTTTTAGGTACAGCAGGAACATCTCAAGTTGTTTCTGAATCACTAGGCTTAGCAATAACACATTCAGCCCTTTCACCAAGCGGCACAGAAGTGTGGTTTGATATAGCAAAAAGATCAGCTAGAGCATTAGTATATATGGAAAAACAAGGAATAATATCACAAGATATACTGCAGGATCATTCATTTGAAAACGCCATGGTTGTTCATGCTGCTTGCGGCGGTTCCACAAACCTGCTTCTTCATACACCAGCAATAGCACATTCAGCCGGCAGAGAAAGAATGACAGTTGAAGATTGGAATAAAATTAATCTAAATGTACCTAGGTTGGTAGACGTATTACCAAACGGACCTGTTGGACATCCAACAACGCAGCTTTACGCTGCTGGAGGTGTGCCAGAAGTGATGTTACACCTAAGAGAACTAGGTCTACTAGATACTTCAGTCAGAACTGTTACGGGAAATTCNCTAGATGAAAATTTAAACTGGTGGAAGGATTCTGAAAGAAGATATGAGGTAAGAAAGTATTTGAGAGATGTGGATAAAATTGACCCAGGAGATGTTATTTCCTCACCTAAAAAGGCCAAACAAAGAGGGTTAACAAGCACCGTTACTTTTCCAAAAGGAAATATAGCGCCGGAAGGTTCAGTGATTAAAAGTACAGCAATAGACCCTTCAGTAGTAGACAAAGATGGTGTTTATAGAAATATAGGTAACGCAAGAGTTTTTAGGTCTGAAAGATCAGCAATGGCCGCAATTAAATCAAGGGACGATAATAAAAAAATTAAGGCTGGAGACATTATGGTTGTCACTTGCGGTGGTCCACTTGGAACAGGTATGGAAGAAGTTTACCAGCTAACTGCAGCTCTAAGACATTTATCATATGGAAAACAGGTTGCACTAATTACAGATGCAAGATTTTCTGGAGTTTCAACTGGCGCTTGTATAGGTCACGTAGGGCCTGAGGCTTTAGCTGGAGGTCCAATAGGAAAAATTATTGATGGAGATGTTATTGAAATAATAGTTGATAGAAATAATCTTTCGGGCTCAATTAATCTTATTGGTCATGGGGAAAAGATATTAGATTCAGCATGGGGNATTAAGGAGATATCAAAGCGCCCTGCACCACTAGATTTGGCACCTCATCCGCAATTGCCTGATGATTCAAGGCTTTGGGCAGCTTTACAATCTGCAAGTGGAGGAACGTGGGGAGGTTGTGTTTATGATGTTGATAGTATTATTGAAGTAATCGATGCGGGAAAAAAAGCCCTATCAAAAAATCTTGAGAATTAGTTTTGGCGATCCCGAGCAGATTCGAACTGCCGATCTCCTCCTTGACAGGGAGGCGTGTTAGGCCGCTACACCACGGGACCACTATAGATTCGATGAATACATTCTAACAAATTTTAATCGCATAAACATTTTTCAATAAAGAAATTTACTAATATTATTTATGATTTATTACTTCTAAAATTTACTAAGAAACCTTATATCCCGCATATTTGATACCAGCAAGAGCAATCTCTTCGTCTTCTTGGGGGGTACCTCCACTAACACCTACAGCTCCAATTATTTCTTCTTCATAAAATACGGGTAGCGCACCTTGTCCCGGAATCATTCGCCCTCCTAACATAGACATTAGTCCTTGGTGTATAGGATTAGGTCCATTTTCTGCTAACTTCCCGCTTGGTTGCATGAATGCGGCAGACGCAGCAGCTTTACCTTGACTTATATATACACTTCTCCAAGGAGCACCATCCTCGCGAATAAATGTGATTAAGTCTCCACGTGGATCAACAACACTTATGCAAAAGTTTGATTTTAATTCACTGGATTTTTTTTGTGCACCTTCAATTATTTTTTTTGCAATGTTCAAGTCTATTGATGACATATTTGTTCCTTTCATATCCTTAGATTTTTGAGATTGATGAGAAAATTTTTAGAATCACTATCAACCATAATTACACCCTATTCCCTTATATCCTATTTCAACTGTACCGTCACCTCGAACAAGTACAGGAGTAATCCTGTCTCCACCAGATAATTTTTCAACTTCACTCCACAAACTTGGGTCAATTGAAACATCAAACTCTTCAAACAGCTCATTCTGACTAATTAGGTCTTCTTTTAATAGGTCGCAATAACCGCAAGTAGGATGAGTATAAATGATATTTTTATTATTTTTGGTCATTTTTATCTAAAATACACATTTTTTTCAAATTTTAACATAAAAAAGTATAGTTTACTTCAAATATACACAGAATATTATTGACATTTATAGTAAACTAGTTTTAAATATAAGTTCGTCTTGAAAATAATCAATATAAATATAGCTCTGATTAACTGTTTATTTCATAAAAATTAAATAAATTTAAATTAACGCCCTTTTGTGCGTTTTTTCTTGTTTAAAATTAATTATTTTTTCGACTGTTATAAAAAAATAATACGAGGTGTAAATCATGGTAATTGCTGATCGCAAACTACTGGCTTCAGAGCATTCAAATTATAAGTCTTTTACCACTAGTGTAAACAGTTCAAATTCTTCTGTTTCAATTCCAAATCTATTGCAGGTTCAAATAAATTCTTTTGAATGGTTTAAAAAGCAGGGTCTCAAAGATCTTCTAAATGAGATTAATCCCATAGAAGATTTCACCGGGGGAAGATTTGAATTAAAGTTTCTTGGACATGAGGTTAGGGGTCCAAAAAAAATCAAAGTCAAAGTTGACCAAGACGATGGATCAATTNAGCAGAAAGAAATAGAGCTTGATGAGCTTGAATCTCGTAAGAGGGAAATTACTTACGCTGCTCCTCTGTATGTAACTGTTCAGTTGGTTATAAGAGAAACTGGTGAAATCAAAGAACAGACACTGTTTTTTGGCGACATTCCAATGATGACTAAAAATGGAACATTCATCATTAACGGTGCTGAAAGAGTTGTTGTTTCACAACTAGTAAGGTCTCCAGGTGCTTACTTCACAACAGCTACTGATATATCAACCGGTAGAGAGCTTTGTAATGCAAAATTAATACCATATAGAGGTGCTTGGATTGAGCTTGAGACTAGTATTAAGGATATATTGACAGTAAAAATTGATAGAAAAAGAAAGGCGCCTATCACAACTTTACTAAGGGCTCTTGGGTGGGAGTCTGATAGAGAAATTTTAGATTTATTTAGTGATATTGATAATAACCCTGATCATAAATATATTGAATCTACACTAAAGAGAGATACTGCGTCTACTAATAGAGAGGAAGCTTTACTTGAATTTTACAGAAGGCTAAGACCAGGTGAACCACCTAATTTAGAAAATGCCGAAGAGTTGATTGAAAGTCTTTTTTTTAATGATCGTAAGTATGACTTAGGAAGAGTAGGAAGATACAAATTAAACAAAAGGTTAGAGCTAGATGTCAAAAAAAGAACTTTGACAAAAAATGATTTTGTTCAGATGATAAGAAGAATGATAGGTATTAATAATGCTAAAGTTACTAGAGATGATATTGATCACCTTGGTAATCGAAGAGTAAGAGCTGTTGGGGAGCTCGTACAAAATCAAATAAGAGTTGGCTTGCTAAGAATGGAGAGGGTTGTAAAAGAGCGAATGTCTACTCAGATGGATTCAACAAGCACTACTCCTGCAGCATTGGTAAATATCAGGCCAATAGTAGCATCAGTAAGAGAGTTTTTTGGAGGATCTCAGCTATCTCAATTTATGGATCAGACCAACCCGCTTTCTGAGCTAACTCACAAGAGAAGATTATCAGCACTTGGTCCTGGTGGACTTTCCAGAGAAAGAGCTGGGTTTGATGTTAGAGATGTTCACTCTTCTCATTACGGTAGAATTTGTCCAATTGAAACTCCTGAGGGTCCTAATATTGGGCTTTTAGGATCATTTTCAACTTTTGCAAGGCTAAATGACTATGGTTTTATTGAAACTTTATACAGAAAAGTTAACAAGAAAATAAAATCAAATGATAAAAATTTAGTTGGAAAAACCTTACTTGAAGATATTAAAGAAGTTTCTCAAGCGAAGTCAAATACTACCATAACAGTCGATATTGCTGAAAAGATAAATGAAATTAAGCCTGTTCAAGAGATTTTAGTAAAGCCTTATGTCACAGAATCAAAAGATGATTTAGTTTACTTGTCTGCTGACGATGAAGAAAGGTATGTTATAGGCCAGGCTAATACAGTAATTGATTCAAATGGACAAATATCTTCTGAACTTGTAGAAGTTAGAGAAGGTGGGGCTGAATCTTTCTCTAAAGTGCCTAATGATTTGATTGATTATATCGATGTTTCTCCTATGCAAATTGTCAGTGTTTCTACTGCGCTAATTCCATTTTTGGAGCATGATGATGCTAACAGAGCATTAATGGGATCTAATATGCAGAGACAGGCAGTACCATTGATAATTCCCCAAGCTCCGCTTGTTGGTACGGGAATGGAATGGAGGGTTGCGCAGGACTCTGGGCAAGTACTACTTTCTAGTGTTAACGGTATAGTAACAAGCTCTACTAGTGATACTGTTTCCGTGATTGATAAAAATGGTAAAAACCATAACTATGATCTTATTAAGTATGACAGATCTAATCAAGGTACATCAATTAACCAGCATCCCATTGTAAGTAAAGGTGACTTGATAACAGAAGGTTCCCCTCTAGCGGATAGTTCTTCGACAGATAATGGAGAATTAGCTCTAGGGCAAAACCTTATTGTTGGGTTTATGAGTTTTAATGGTTATAACTATGAAGATGCCATAATTTTGAACGAGGACTTGGTAAAATTTGATCGATTCACTTCTATTCATATTGAAAAACATGAAATAGAGGCTAGAGACACAAAACTTGGCCCTGAAGAGATTACTCGTGATATTCCAAATGTTGGTGAAGAAAGTTTGCGTGATCTTGATGAGGAAGGAATAGTCCGAATAGGCGCGTGGGTTTCAGCAGGAGATATATTAGTAGGAAAAATTACTCCTAAAGGCGAAACTGAGCTTACAGCGGAAGAAAAACTGTTGAGGGCAATTTTTGGAGAAAAAGCAAGAGATGTAAAGGATTCAAGTTTAAGAGTTCCCCATGGACAAAGTGGTAAAGTGATAGATGTAAGAGTACTAACAAAGCAAAATGGAGATCATTTATCTGCAGGGGTAACAAAATTAATCAGAGTCTGGATAGCTCATACTAGAAAGATTAGCCAGGGTGATAAGATGGCTGGCAGGCATGGAAATAAAGGTGTAGTTGCAAAAATACTACCAAGAGAAGATATGCCTTACTTGGAAGATGGCACCCCCCTAGATATAGTATTAAATCCCATTGGGGTTCCTTCTAGAATGAACCTAGGTCAGCTATTAGAAACCCATCTTGGTTGGGCTGCTCATACACTTAACTACACTGCAAGGACTCCAGTTTTTGATAGTGCATCAGATGTTGTAATTGAAGATCAGCTGGCAAGAGCATGGTTTGTTTCGGAATCTAAAGCTAATGACCCAAAAAATATCGATTCGAAAGATGTGAATTGGAGTAGAGTCGAAGAGTACCTGTCTGAAAAAGGTTATGATAAAGATAAATTATGGAGTGATGCCATCTCTAATAGAGGCACTGCAAGGCAAGCTTGTATGCAAATTTGGCTAAAAGATTACTGTAATTTTGATGCGTCTAAATTGAAACCTACAGAAATTATGCAAAAATGTTTGTCTATCTCTAGAGAAAATAATTTATCTGCTCCAATTTTTGGAAAACAAAAAGTTATTGATGGAGCTACTGGGATTCCTTTTGATCAACCTATAACAGTAGGAAACGTATATATCTTAAAGCTAATCCATTTAGTGGAAGATAAGATACATGCTAGATCAACAGGGCCATATTCATTAATCACTCAACAGCCACTTGGTGGAAAAGCACAGTTTGGTGGGCAAAGGTTTGGTGAAATGGAAGTATGGGCACTAGAAGCCTATTCTGCTGCATATACTTTGCAAGAAATGTTAACCGTGAAATCAGATGATGTAATTGGAAGGGTAAAGGCATACGAAGCGATTGTAAAAGGTGAAGAAATAATACAGCCTGGCTTGCCTGAATCTTTTCATGTATTACTTAAGGAATTACAAGGTCTGGGTCTTTCAGTTGAATTGTTAAACGAAGATATTGATAAATACACAGACGTAGAAAAAAGTGATAAAGATGAATCAATTGCAACCACCATTGGTTGGGATGATATTAGTGAAGAACCTTTAGAATTATTAGAAATAGAGGAACTAAATCTTAACGATGATTCTAATGTTGTGTCTGAGGATACAGAAGAAGAGTCTGAGGAAGGTCAAAATCAAGAGCAAGAAGATGATGATTCCGCTGTTAACTTAGAAGATGAAACAATAGAGGAAATAGATGAATCAATATTAGATATGGAATTTGAAAATATTGATTCTGAAGACTCTGAAGTAAAAAATAATACAGAAAATCAAGAAACCGAATAATAACGAAAAATAAACAAGAAAGTAAAAGTTAGGAAAAATTATGGCGCAATCTGGAACAGACTTTAATGCTATTAGGATATCACTTGCCTCCCCTGAGCAGGTTAAGGCATGGTCTTATGGAGAAGTGACTAAACCTGAAACAATAAATTACAGNACACTTAGGCCTGAGAAAGATGGTTTATTTTGCGAGAAAATTTTTGGTCCTACAAAGGATTGGGAATGTTATTGTGGAAAATATAAAAAAATTAGATATAAAGGTGTTGTTTGTGATAGGTGTGGTGTGGAAGTTGCTCGATCTAAGGTTAGGCGTGAGAGGATGGGTCATATCAGGTTAGCTGCTCCTGTTGCCCATATCTGGTTTTCTAAGAGTACTCCATCTCGTTTAGGTTTGTTACTAGATATATCTCCAGGTAATTTGGAGCGAGTTCTATACTTTGCGCAGTATATTGTGACTGATGTTGATGACTCAGTAAGGCAAAATGTTATCGCGCAATTAGAAGCATACAGTGAAGCAGAAACTCAAAGGTTGAAAGAAAACTCAAATTTGGCAACTGAAAATAAAGATGTAGAAGGTGTACTTTCTGAAATATTGAAAAATAAATATAAATTAGAAAAAGATCAAAAAATTCTTGAGATAAATTCTCTAGAGGTTGATCCGGGCAGCGGTAAAAAAGTTACAAAAAATACCAGATCAAAAATGCTAGTTCAAGCGGATGAAGATTTTCAAAAAAATATTGATTCAATTGAAAAAATTAAAGGAAAAGATGCAGAAGCTAGACTAATTGAAGAAACAGAAAATTTAGTTGATTTGTTAAAAATTGACGTAGATGAAAAAATAAAAGATCTTAACTCTATTAAAGTNATGGACCTTCTAACTGAGGCTAGATTCAGGGACCTAAGAGATAAATTTGGTGAGGTGTTTAAGGCTTCAATGGGTGCGGAAGCTATACTTGAGATTCTTCAAGGTACAGATTTAAATGCTATTCGAGACGAATTAAAATCAGAAATTAACACCACCTCGGGGCAGCGTAGAAAAAAGGCAATAAAAAGACTTAGAGTTATCGAAGCATTTAGAAAAAGTGGGAATAAACCTGAATGGATGATAATGACTAATCTGCCTGTTTTACCTCCAGAATTGCACCCTATGGTTCAACTGGACGGTGGAAGGTTTGCAACTAGCGATCTAAATGATTTATATAGAAGGGTAATCAATAGAAATAACAGATTAAGGCACCTTATTGAGCTTTTAGCTCCAGAAATTATTGTTCGAAACGAAAAAAGGATGTTGCAAGAAGCTGTTGATGCATTAATTGATAATGGTAGGAGAGGTCGGGCAATTCAAGGAAGCCATAACCATCAACTTAAATCATTAACTCATCTATTAAGAGGAAAACAAGGCCGGTTCAGGCAAAATCTTTTAGGAAAAAGAGTTGATTACAGTGGAAGATCGGTCATTATATCTGGACCTCAATTGCGTATGAATGAATGTGGNTTACCTAGGAAAATGGCATTAGAATTGTTCAAACCATTTGTTATGAATGCATTAGTTGTAAAAGGTTATGCTCATAATATAAAAAGCGCAAAGCGGATGACCGAGAGAGCCAGGCCTGAAATTTGGGACATTTTAGAAGAGGTTATACAGAATCATCCTGTTATGTTAAATAGAGCACCCACACTTCACAGACTGGGAATCCAAGCTTTTCAACCTGTATTAGTTGATGGCTTTGCTATACAGATTCATCCTTTAGTATGTACAGCTTTTAATGCTGACTTTGATGGAGACCAAATGGCTGTGCATGTTCCCTTGTCTAAGGAAGCGGTAATGGAAGCTCAAAAGCTTATGCTTTCAACTAATAATATGCTAGCTCCTAGTTCTGGATTTCCCATTGTATCACCAACATTGGATATGGTATTGGGAGCTTACTATCTAACAGGTGTTGATGGTGAAGGAGTTACTCCTGTACAAAAAGATAATGATGGTAACCAAATTTATAAAAAATTTGCTAATTTTGAAGACGCTGAATTTGCTTATGACTCAGAAAGAATTAAACTAAGAGAGATAATTTCTGTACGAGATGACTCTGGTGAATTTATTGAAACTACTGTTGGTAGAATTATTTTTAATTCTGCGTTACCTGATAGTTTATCTTTCAGAAATAAAATCTTTAATAGAGGTGTTATAGAGGATTTAGTTTATGAAGTATTTAACAAGTTCGGTAATGAAGAATCTTCAATTATGCTTGATAAGATTAAAGACTTAGGATTTAAATTTGCAACTCAATCAGGAACTACTATAGCTATAAAAGATATAGTTACGCCTCCTCAGAAACAATCTTTGTTGTCTGCTGCAGATACAAAAGTAAATAGGCTGAATGAACAATATTTTCAAGGTGTAATTACTCGTGATGAAAAATATAAAGCCGAGGTAGATGTATGGACAGATGTTTCAAATAAGATGACTCGAGCTGTTGAGGACACACTTCCTACATATGGTGGTATTTTTTCTATGGCAGATTCCGGAGCAAAAGGTAATATTGCTCAGATAAAACAGATGGCGGGTATGAGAGGCTTGATGTCTGATCCAAAAGGTAGAATTATTGAAATGCCTATCAGGTCTAGCTTCGTTGAAGGTTTGTCTGTTTTAGAATATTTTATTTCCACTCATGGAGCAAGGAAGGGTCTTGCAGATACAGCATTAAGAACTGCAGACTCAGGCTATCTTACAAGAAGATTAGCTGATGTAGCTCAGGATGTTATAATTACAGCTGAAGAGGATGAATTTGCCCAAGGAATCCTTATAAAAGGTGGTGAACCAGGTACCGATTCTGCAACTTTATCAGAGAGAATTATAACTAGGTATCTATCAGAGCCTTTAATAGATCCAAGTACTGGCGAGATTTTTGCTGATAAAGATGAATTAGTTACTCATGAAATAGCTGAAAAGATATCAAATTTAGGTATTACAGAAGCATGGGTATATTCACCATTATCCAGTACAACCAAACGTGGAATATCACAAAAATGTTATGGGGCTTCACTTGCAACAGGGCAAGCGTGTCTTCTTGGTGAAGCTGTCGGAATTATTGCTGCACAATCGATTGGTGAACCTGGCACTCAGCTCACTATGAGAACATTTCACACAGGTGGGATTGCTGGTAAGGATATTACTTCTGGATTGCCAAGAGTCGTTGAGCTTTTTGAGGCAAGGCAACCAAAAGGTGTTGCAGTTCTATCAGAAATTGGAGGAGAAGTTGAATTAGCAATAGTTGGTGAAGAAAAAATAGTTCGAGTCAAAGCAACNGATGAGTATACTGAAGAGATTTTAATTCCACAAACCCACAAACAAACTCTTAAGTCTGGAGATTGGGTAGATGCGGGTGATCCAATTCTATCTATTAAAAAATCTGAGAGAGCTAAAATGATTAAATCAGGAATAAATCCAGAAGAAATTAAAGATGAAATCCTTTCACCTGTTTCTGGAGAAGTAAGTGTATCAAAAGCAGCAGTAAAAATTTTATGGTCTGAAAATGACGAGCGAGAATATATAATTCCAGCTGCTTCTGAGATTTTAGTTGCTGATGGTGAAAAAATTCAAGCAGGGCATACATTATCAGACGGACCAAAGAACCCTCAAGATATTCTTAGAATTGAAGGACAAGCCTCTGCGCAGCGTTATATAGTTGACGAAGTCCAGTCAGTTTATCGCTCCCAGGGAGTTCAAGTTCACGATAAGCATATCGAAGTGATAGTTAGGCAAATGATGAGGAAAGTTAGAATAGATAGTGCCGGAGATACTGAATTTTTACCAGGAGAGTTAGTGGACCGTCATGATTTTGAAACTGCCAACAAAAATGTTTTAGAAAATAATGGAATGCTTGCCTCAGCAAGCCCAGTTCTATTAGGTGTTACAAGGGCTTCATTAAATACTCAAAGTTTCTTAGCGGCTGCATCTTTTCAAGAGACAGCTAGAGTATTAACAGAAGCTGCTGTAAATGGGTCGGTTGATCAATTATCCGGTTTGAAAGAAAATGTAATCATTGGCAGGCTGATCCCCGCAAGACTAGATCAATCTGAAGAGGGTCGTAAGAAATTGGGTATGACTCATCAACCAAGAGATAAAGAGCTAACAGGATTTACTGAGGCTCCCGCAACTTTTGAGGAAGCTCTAGCAGCAATTAGTGGAGTAGAAAGTGCAGCAAACTCTGACTTAAGTCAGCCGTTAGCTGAGGAAGATGATTTATCTGCGGCTATATCTGCTTTGGCTGAGGAAATTTCAGAAGATGATAATTCTGACTCGTCAAATGATGACACGGACGATATTACCAAAGCTGCTGAAGCATTGAAAGGTTCTTTAGAGATTGATGATTCCGAAGAAGAAACGAATAATTAAATTAATATTTTTGGTTTTATTGGGCGGTTAGCTCAGTTGGCTAGAGCGCGTCGTTGACATCGACGAGGTCACAGGTTCAAGCCCTGTATCGCCCACCAGTTTTAGGCAATAATACAAANTAGGTTTTATACAAGGAGAAAAAATTTGGTTTCAAAAATAATTAGTAAAAATCAAAAAAATCTAATACTTGATGAAAAAATAATTATAAAATTAGTAATTTCAATATCATTGATTATTTTTACTAGCATATTTGCTCAAATAAGATTTTTTTTACCTGATAATCCTGTTCCAGTTACTCTTCAAACATTTGGAATTTTGTTNATGGGTGGCATANTAGGACCCAGGTGGGGTTTTGGATCATCATCAATGTATATTTTATTAGGTNTTATAGGTTTTCCAGTTTTCCAGGGAACTAATAGTGGCTTTGAGTATATTCTTGGAGTTACGGGTGGATATATTGTAGGATTTATACCTGCTTCGTTTATCGTAGGAATATTAGTAAAACGAGGATTTACTAACTTAAGTAGTATTTGGCCATACATGATTGGCACAATGGCTATATACGTAACTGCTGTAGCTTGGTTNACTATTTTTGATTTTACTTGGCCTGAAGAAGGCAAGATGCTATCTCAAGCTGTTTACCCATTTCTTATTGGTGATTTTATTAAGGCAATATTTGCTTCGATATTAACCACTCTAATATTGAAAACAACTATAAAGAAATTCCTTTTGTAATTTTGAAAATTTTTTCTACAATTCAGGAATTCTCAAATTTTAGGGAAAAAATTAGGTATAAAAATATCATAAGCTTATTTATTAATTATTAGTAGTTGTTAGATGGCTACAAAGATTTTACTGTAGTACAATCTAAAATACGAGTCCGTATTATTAGTAAATCATTAGGAGGAAAATATGAATATTCCAGACGTAGAACTTTACGACTTAGAAAGAAATCCCGTAAACCTTAACACTTACAANGGTAAAAAAACCATAATAGCTTTTTTNCCAGGAGCATTTACTGGTGGCTGTACNGAAGAGCTGTGTTCATTCCAATCGGATTTACAGCAATTNAATGATTTAAATGTTCAAGTAGTAGGTATTTGTGTAGATTCACCATTTGCATTATCAGGCTGGGCTGAAGCAAACCAAATTACCTTTCCTTTGCTAAGTGATTACAAAAAAGAATGTATTAAATTATTTGATGTTGAATTCGAAGGATTAGCAGGTATGGAAGGATATATTTCTTCAAATAGAGCAGTATTTATTACAGATACCTCAGGAGAAATTACTTATAAATGGATAGCTGAAAATCCAGGTGTACTACCTGATTTTGATGAAATCAAAAAAAATCTCTAGATATAGACTTAAGTTATATTTTTCTTTGAAACCTGTAGATATCTTCTTTATTTACTAAAATGAGTTTACAAAATTCAAAAAATATAAATTTGATACTCAAAGGTTCAGTACCCTTTACATTATATAAGCTTGCACTGCCAAATGTTTTTGCTGTTTTTATGTACTCTGTTGTAACGTTTTCTGAAGCTTGGTATATAGGTCAAATAAGTATAGATGAGCTCGCTAGTTTGGCATTAGTTTTTCCTTTTGTATCGCTTATTGGAATGATGGGGTTAGGTGCAATTGGTGGTGGTATTACATCCTCGTTATCCAGGGCAATTGGTAAAAATGATAAAGATTTAGCTAATAAAGTTAGTATGGCATTCATTATTATTAATGTTATTTTTATCATTAATATTTTTATTAATTTTTGTCTTATTATCAAATAAAATATTTAATATAATAGGAGCTGAAGAAAATGTAATAACCCGGTCAGCATTATTTTGCAAAATATTTTTTTCATTTGCACCAGTAATGTTTTTTTCATTTTTTTTAGTTTCAATTTTCAGAGGTTGTGGAGCCTATCAAAATTTAGCAAAAATTACTATTTTTACAAATATTTCTCAAGTTCTTTTATCTGGGATTCTTACATTAGGTTGGTCCGTTTTTCCTCAATTAGGTTTGTTAGGAATAGCTATATCTACAATTATTTGCCAAGGTCTTTCATCGATTTATATGTTCACTTATATTATTAGTAATAATCTTAATGTTTCGTTTAAGATGTATTCGTTTGAAAAAAATATTATATATGACATTCTGCGTGTTGGAGGAGTTAGTGCAATTAATTCTATTTGCATAACATTAACTATGATTATAATTACCTTCTTTATCTCAAAATATGGAACAGCAGCAATCGCTGGTCATGGAATATGTCTTAGATTAGAACAAATGCTCATTCCTTTGGCATTTGGTGTAGGTGGAGTATTGACGACAATAGTAGGTGTGAATTTTGGAGCTAAGAACTATACAAGGGCAAAAAAATTCGCATTAACTGGAGCTATAATAATTGGATTAATTGGTACTAGTATTGGGGTATTTGTAGCAATTTTTCCTGATTTATGGATAAATATTTTTACAGAAGATAAAGAAGCTTATGCAATTGCTGCAGTTTATTTAATGATAGTAGGTCCTGTGTTTGGTATTTTCTCTGGGGGTAAAACTTTGTATTTTGCTAGTATGGGTACTGGTAAAATGATCATACCTATATCAGCTGCTTTTACACGTTTATTTATTGTACTCTGCTTTGGAATGATCGTATCTTATTTTTCTTTAGATATTAAATTTTTATTTATGGGTGTGGCTCTCGGCCTGTCAGTTATTGGAATAATTTTATATATTAATATGTTTAAAAAAGGATGGAACCCAATATAAATATCAGCAAAATATTTCTTCTTTAGGTACACTTCCAAATCCTAAATAATTATTTGTTTTTAGAAAACCATTATTGATAGCATTGATACTTTTGTTATTCCATTGTTCTAGTTCTAAATTATTTGTTTTCGGGTTGTGTAATTCAGCCATATTATAAACTAGTCCAGATTCAATCAATGGTAAACCCCAAGGTTCTCCCCCCCTATGTAATATAATTTTATATTTTTTCGAATTTATACTAATTATTTTTAATAAAGCACTTATACCTCCACACCATGTAACATCAGGTTGCCATATATCATAAGAATTATGATTTTTCATTAGTTTAAAATTATTATGATTAAATTCATGTTCTCCACCAGCAATTTGAATTTGGAATAAATTTTTATTATAAAATTTATTATCCAGTATTATATCTGGTGTACAAATATCTTCTATCCACTCGATATTAAAATCTTTTAGTTTAGATGACATATTTTTTGCATAATCTAAATCCCATGTCATATAACAATCAAGCATTATTTTTTTTGTATTTATTATTGATTCTCTTGTATTAGAAATAAGGTTTGATAGATTTTCGAAATCTTTTTCGACATCTTTTGAAGATCTTACAGAAAGTTTAAAATTATTTATACTTAGATTACTATATTTTTTTACATTATTACCTGTTGCATATGTTTCTATTGTATTATGGTGTTTGTGTGAGTTTTTTTCTAACAATCTTTTTATTGGAATTTCATAGTACTTACTAAAAGCATCCCATATTGCAAGGTCGAGTGAAGAAATTGCCATTGCAGCAATCCCACCTCTTCCGTATGGAATACTATGCTCATATAGTTTTTCAAAAACTTTATTAATATCTTCTTTGTTGTTTATTTCTTCATTAATAATTAAATTCCCTAAATGACCATTTATGAGTTCTATTGACGTATTTCCTCCTCCACCAGTACCAAATCCAAAAATATTTTTTTTATCTGTTGAAATCTTCGTAATAATTTGCCAAAGGCTTGGGCGCCAGTCTTTTAAGTCATCTTTGTATAGAGGATATTTAACTTCAATGTTTGTTATTTTCATATTAATTTAATTATAATCATTATTATGCAGGAAAGAATATCAAATCTAGATTTTATTCGCGGCGTAGCGGTATTAGGAATTTTAATTATGAATTCTAGATATTTTGCTATGCCTAAATCTGCTTATAATAATATTTCTACTGCTGGAGCAGAAAATTTTATTGATTGGTCAATACTAATTTTTAGTCAATTATTTATAGCNGAAAAATTTATGGGATTNTTTTCTATTCTTTTTGGGGCAAGTATAGTTTTATTTATTNATNCAGCNAAAANAAAAGAAAGAAAAANNCCTAGNNTNCTAAGTCTNTGGAGAAATTTTTTATTACTAATNTTTGGTGGANTTCATGCTTTNTTTTGGGTNGGCGATGTANTNACNGTNTATGCTTNNTGCGCACTTATTGTGATAATTCTTCATAATCGCAGCCTAAAACTTTTAATTTTTTTGAGCTTATTATTAACTTGTTTCGGTGCAATAATTGCTCCATTATTTCAGATGCTTTTTGATGATCAAGGAAATTTAATTTCTAGTGCAAAAGAAAGTTTTGCTGATGGAAAAGGTTTAACAGGATATTGGTTTGATAATTCACAACATATGGGAGATGCTATTGGATCATTTTTTGGTTTAGATGCTATTGGTAGAGCATTAGGTATGATGCTATTAGGNGTAGTTCTTTACAGNCTATCAATATTACAAGGAACAAAAGAAAAGATATTTTACAAAAAATTACTTTATATATTTTTGCCTATTGGTATTATATTAACCTCCATAAATATTATTTGGCTTTCTATAGAAAATTACCACCCTTCTATTGCAGTTATTAGTAGNACCCCTCTAAAGTTAGCAATCATTCCAATGTGTCTTGGTTATATTGGTTTATTATCTATACTCAATAAGAATATATCAGAAAAAATATCAATATATTTAAGATCATGTGGGAGAATGGCTTTTACCAATTATATTACCCAAACAATTTTATGTTTTATTTTCATAAAGGGTATTTTTCAAAATCATAATTTTAGTATTCAAGAAATTTTGGCATTTATTTTATTTGTTTGGATCTTACAGTTATTTTGGTCAAAATTTTGGCTAGAAAAATTTAAGTATGGACCATTAGAATGGTTATGGAGAAAATTAACATATATAAATTCCTAGTTTAAAATTTATCAATAATTATATGTATTGTAGAATATTGTAGTAATGACAAAAAAATTTAAAGATTTTTCAGAAGAAGAAAAAAATAAGTATCGTCAAAATATGAGGCACTCAGCAGCACATGTTCTAGCTGAAGCTGTTACTAAAATTTTTCCAAAAGCTAAAGTAACATTAGGACCTCCAATTAAAGATGGTTTTTATTATGATTTTGATGTAGAAAAACCGTTTACTCCTGAAAACCTTAAAGACATTACAAAATTGATGCAAAAAATAATTAATAAAAATTCTTTGTTTGTTGGAAAAGAGGTTTCAAAATCTGAAGCTTTTGAATTAGTCAAAGATAATCAATATAAAAAAGAAATTTTAGAATCTATGGAAGAAGATTCTAGGGTAACATTTTGGAGCCATTCTAACGGAGAATTTGAAGATTTATGTCGTGGNGGNCATGTTAATAGTACTGGAGAAATCAAGTCATTTAAATTNCTAAGTACAGCGGGAGCATATTGGAGAGGCGATGAAAACAATACAATGCTACAAAGAATTTATGGAACNGCATGGGAATCAAAAGAAGCATTAAGGGATTATATAAACAAAATAGAAGAGGCTGAAAAAAGAGATCATAGAAAGCTNGGTAAATCATTGAATTTNTTCTTCTTTGANCNTATAGCTCCAGCAAGTCCATTTTTTTTACCAAATGGAACAATTATATTAAATGAGTTAGAAAAATATGTAAAAGAATTATATGATTTTTATGAATATCAAGAGGTTATAACTCCTCAAATTTTCAATACAGAGCTATGGAAAAGATCTGGGCATTACGAAAACTATTTAGAAAATATGTTCTTCGTTTCCATTGATGAAAAAGAATTTGGTGTAAAACCAATGAACTGTCCGGCTGCAGCCATGGTTTATGCATCTAATATTCATAGTTATAGAGAATTGCCTCTAAGACTTGCTGATTTTGGTAGATTGCATAGAAATGAGCGATCTGGAGTTACTCATGGCTTAACTCGTGTAAGGTCTTTTTCTCAAGATGATGCACATATTTTTTGCAAATTTGATCAAATTGAAAGTGAAATTAGTAATTTTCTACAAATGCTAGACGATTCATATAAAACTTTCAAATTTGATAATATCAGATTTGAACTATCTCTTAGACCAGAAAAGAGAGTTGGAGATGACAATACTTGGAATGAATCAGAAAAAATCTTAAAAAATATTTTAGAGACAAATAAATATCAGTATAGTATGCAATCAGGGGAAGGTGCTTTTTATGGCCCTAAAATCGATGCTTTTGTGCCAGATGCCCTAGGCCGAGAGTGGCAACTTGGTACTGTTCAGTTAGATTTTTCTTTACCAGAACGTTTTGATTTAGAGTATATTGAAGAAGATGGCTCCAGGCAAAAGCCAGTAGTTATTCATAGAGCAATGCTTGGTTCACTTGAGAGATTTTTAGGTGTTTTGATTGAACATTTATCAGGAAATTTTCCAACATGGCTTTCACCTATACAAGCAATTATAATTCCTATTACGGATAATCATAAGGATTATGCATTTGAAATATATAAACAATTTAGGTCAAAAAAAATTAGAATTGAAGTTGATGAATCAAATGATAGAATGAACGCCAAGATAAGAAATGCTCAATTGAGAAAAATACCTTATATGTTCATCATTGGAGACAACGAAGTGTCCTCTAAGACAGTATCCGTTAGAACAAGAAAAGGTGAAGAAATAAATTCAACTAGTATAGAGGGTATGCTAGAAAAAATAAATTCGGAAATTTTAAATAGATTTTAATGTTTACAATTTTATAAATAGAAATTACGTTTATTATATAAGATAATAAGGTTTAGGATTATGGATAATGAAATAACGTTACATCGGGGCTTGCAAGGTGTGTATTTTGATAGAAGTGAAACAACTTTTATTGATGGAAAAGATGGTGTACTTGAGTACCGTGGTTATAATATCAATGATTTAGCTGCAAATTCTTCTTTTGAAGAAACTTCATATCTATTAATTTACGGGAAACTTCCAAATAAAGANGAATTATCTGAATTTGATNCAANTTTAAAATCTTACAGAAAATTGCCTGAAGAAATTTTTNATGTAATAAAACTTGTTAAAGATTCTCATCCNATGGATGCTCTTAGGACAGCTGTTTCAGCACTTGCATCATACGATGAAGATAGGAATGATAACTCTGTTGAAGCCACTATAAGAAAAGGNATAAGATTAACTTCTCAAGTTGCTACTATNGTGATGGCTCACCACAANATTCGTCATGGTAANGACCCTATAGAGCCAAGTGANAAATTAAATCATGCTGGTAATTTTCTCTATATGNTAAATGGAGATATACCAGATCAAGATACTNTAGATCTTATGGATAAAGACTTTGTTTTACATGCNGANCATGGNTCAAATGCNTCAGCTTTTACAGCAAGAGTTGTTGCCGGAACTTCTGCTGATATTCANGGNGCAGTTACNGCAGGTATAGCAGCTCTTTCAGGTCCATCTCATGGTGGTGCNGCTGAAAATGTTATGCAAATGGCAAAAGATATTGGAAAGCCNGAAAATGCAGAAAATTATGTAAAAAATCTACTANCTAATCGCGAAAGGGTNATGGGTTTTGGTCATAGNGTGTATAAAGCTGAAGANCCACGAGCTGGNCACTTAAGAGAAGGAGTTAGGAAATTAAGTCNTCAAATGGGTGAACCNGAGTGGTATCAAATACTGGAAAAAGTTGTAGAAGCTATGAGTCCTTATGCTAGAAGAGGCATTCANGTNAATGTAGACTTTTTTGCTGGGGTTATTTATTATCTCAATGGAATCCCNCAAGATCTTTTTGTTCCTATTTTTGCNGTNGGTAGAATTCCTGGATGGACTATTCAAGTAGTAGAGCAATTCAAACATAATATATTAATTAGACCATTACTACAATATACGGGTAAAAGNCAACAAGATTATATTCCTATTTCNGATNGGTAAATANTTAATATGAATTCNTTAGAAGAATTAATTCTTCAAAGAATTAANACTAATGGCCCAATTACTTTTTCTTCTTTTATGACTTCGGCTTTGTATGATAAAAATTTTGGTTACTACTCAAAAAAAACAAATAAGCATCCTTTAGGTATATACGGAGATTATTATACAAGCCCCCTTGTTCATCCTGCATTTGCATCCTTAATAGCTATTAATATTCATCAGTTTTGGAAAATAATTGGTGAACCAAGTGAATTTACTGTAGTTGAAATTGGTGCAGGCAATGCATACCTATATAACGAGATAATTTCATTTTATAAAAAAAATATCCCAAATTTTTTTGATAGNCTAAAGTATTATCCAGTAGATATATTTTCAGATAAATCAAAAAATATCTATGAGATTGATAATATTCCTAAAGGTATTGTAGGGTGTGTGATTTCAAACGAGCTCATAGATGCATTTCCAGTTAATAGGTTCATTTTTAAGGATAGAAAAATTCAAGAAATATATGTAGATTACGATTATAAAAATAATACTTTTATNGAGAAAATTNATGATGTAAGTGAACCAGAAATTNATGGTAGAGTTTCACCATTTACGAAAAATTTTCAAGATGATTATATAGGAGAAGTAAATTTAGGAATAGGTTATTGGGCTGATGTTATTTCTTCGATATTAAGTTTGGGTTTTGTTATTACTATTGATTATGGTTATGAAAGAGACAAGCTATACTCTACTAAAAATAGAAATGGTTCATTAAGATGTTATTTTCAACANAATTTATCAGATAGCCCTTATTCCAATATTGGTTATCAAGATATTACTGCTCACGTAGATTTTACTACAGTTAATCACTCGTTGATTGTGAATGGTTTTGATAAATTATTTTATATGTCACAAAAAAATTATCTTAGATATTTAGGAATAGATTTTTTCATAGATGAATTAGATAAAGCATATAAAAAAAAAGAAATCTCTAACGAATTTTATCATAAGCAAAAATATGCTATTAATTTGTTAATTGATGAAAATCAGCTAGGCAATTTTCAAGTATCAATTCATTCAAAAAATATAACTAACTATGAAAAAAATATTGTAAAAAATCAATCATATGTTTACGATAAAAATATGGTTTTTTTAGAACAAAATTCGAAATTAACTTATCCAGACTTAAGAAACTCAACTCTTTCATTTAGCAATGATAATAAAGAGATTGAAACCTGGAAAGATATTTTTGATATTAAATAATTAGGATTTAAATTGTTATTTACGAGCTTATATAAAAAACACGAAAGCCTAGGTGCAAAATTAGTAGATTTTAATGGATACATGATGCCATTAAATTATAAAAATGGAATTGTCTCTGAGGTAGTATCTATTAGAAAAGATGTCGGGATATTTGATGTTTCACATATGGGAAGAATCATACTTAAAGGAATAGATGCAAAAAAAATACTATCAAAATTTTTATGCGTTAATTTAGATAANTTAGATATAGGAAAATCGAGGTATACAATTTTTCTAAATAATGAGTGTCNGATTGTTGACGACCTGATTGTTTCAAATATGAGCTACAATACTTTTCTTTTAGTAGTGAATGCCTCAAATCGAAATAACATTGTAAATATAATCTCTTCAAGTATAGAGCATGGTAACGATATTAATTTTCGAGATGATACAAATCATACTTCTATGATTGCTCTTCAAGGGCCTAAATCATCAAAAATATTACCTATAATAAAAACAATGGAAAAATATGAGATTAAAAAAACTTATATTGATAAATATGAAGTAATTATTTCAACAACTGGATATACAGGTGAAGATGGTTGTGAAATAATTTGTTCAAATGAAAATGTTGCTAATATATGGGATTTTTTATGTGATAAAAATGTAAATCCTTGTGGATTAGGAGCAAGGGATGTATTAAGATTAGAAGTAAGTTTGCCCCTCTATGGAAATGAGCTAAATTTAGAAACCAATCCTTTTGAGGTAAATTTGGGGAGATTTATAGATTTTTCAAATAAAGATTTATTATCTTATGAAAAATTATATTCTTTATCAAAAAATGAGCTACAAAAAAAACTAGTAAGTTTTAAAATGATTTCTAAGGGAATACCTAGGAAAGATTACAAAATTTACCATGGAGAAAAAAATATTGGCTTTGTAACTTCTGGTACTTTTTCTAGTAATTTAGGATTAGGAATTGGATTAGGGTTTATAAATGATGGGGATATAAATATTGGTAGAAAAATTTCAATTGATATTAGAGGAAAAATGCAAAGCGCTGAGATAGCAAAAAGAAGGTTTTTGTAAGAAGGTAAAATATGTATCCAGAAGAAATAAAATACACTAAAGATCATGAATGGGTAAGAATAAATGAAGATGTTGCAGAGATAGGCATTACAATTTTTGCAGAACAATTACTAGGAGATGTCGTATTTGTGGATTTACCAGCTGTTGGTGATGATTTAATACAGTTTTCAAAGTTTGGTGAAATAGAATCTGTTAAGGCTGTAAGTGATTTATTTGCCCCAATTAGCGGAGAAATTATAGAAAAAAATATTGATATCGATAAATTTCCTGAAACAGTTAATAATGATCCTTTTAATAAGGGTTGGCTTTTGAGAGTAAAGATTAAGGATAATTCCGAATTACAAAAATTATTAGACCTTAAAGATTATGAAAAATTAATAGATGAAAAATAAACTAAGCAATAATTTTCCATATATACCCAATACAAATACTGAAAAACAACTCATGCTAGAAGCAATAGGCGTTAGTAATTTTCATGATTTAGTTAAGGAAATTCCTGGTAAATATTTAAACCCAGAAATTGATATACCTGAAGATCTATCAGAGCAAGATTTAGTTAAGTTATTAGATAATATTTCTCATAAAAATCGCCCAATAGGAAGTTTTGATGCATCTTTTTTAGGCGCTGGAGTTTACGATCATTATGTTCCTTCATTAGTAAAATCTATTGTTCAAAGAGGAGAATTTGTTACCGCTTATACACCGTATCAACCTGAAGTTTCACAAGGAACTTTACAGGTTGGATTCGAATTTCAAACATTTATTTCTGAAATTACAGGTATGGATGTATCTAATTCTGGTATGTATGATGGGCCAACTGCTTTTGCAGAAGCTTGTTTGATGGCTGTAAGAATAAAAAGAAATAAAAATATTGGCATATTATCTTCTGTTGATGAAAAATTAATCGATGTACTTAAATCATATACGATGTTTCAAGATGTAAATATTATAAAAATTGAAAAAAATCAGTTAAATAAAGACGACATAAATTTAGCATGCTTGGCATTTCAAAATCCAAATAGTGTTGGAGAAATCGAAGATATAAAAAAAATAACTGAATTTGCCCATAAAAATAATAATTTAGCTATTGCTCATGTAAACCCAATTTATCATGGAATGTACGAATCTCCTGGAAAATATGGTGTAGATATTGTTACTGCTGAAGGACAAAGTTTAGGTGTTCCAACTTCTTTTGGTGGACCATTTATTGGCCTATTTGCATCAAAAAAAGAATATCTTCGCCATATGCCTGGAAGGATAATAGGTAAAACAAAGGACAAAGATAATAATGATGCTTTTGTACTTACATTACAAACAAGGGAGCAACATATAAGAAGAGAAAACGCAACATCCAACATATGCACTAGCACTCAATTGATATCACTAATAGTCACAATTTACTTGGCTACGTTAGGTAAGCAGGGATTTAAAGAACTAGCTCATTTATGCTATCAAAAATCTCATTATGCAGCATCCCAGATATCAAAAATTAAAGGCTTCGAAATTTATAATAAAAAATTCTTTAATGAATTTGTTATTATCTGCCCTGATCGGCCAAAAAATATTAATAACTTCTTGTTAGACAATAATATATTGGGAGGGAAAGATGTCTCAAAAAGAATTCATAATGGGTTAATGATTGCTCTTACTGAAAAAAACTCAAAACATCAAATTGATAAATTAGTTAGTAGTTTAGGAAATTATAAATGTTAAAAAATCATGATAATAATACTAAATTATTATTAGATATATCAAACGATGGCAGAAGGGCATTCACTTTGCCTCAATGTGATGTACCTTTCCAAGAAATCACTGATAAAGATAATTTGATTAGCCAAGTAAATTTACCAGAGGTTTCTCAGCTGGACCTTGTCAGATACTTTACTAATCTGAGCCAAAAAAATTATTCTATTGATACAAACTTTTATCCTTTGGGTTCGTGCACTATGAAATACAACCCTAAAGTTAATGACCAAATAGCAAGTCTTGATGGCTTCAGCAGTATTCATCCTTACCAACCAGAAGAAACGGTACAGGGTGCAATAGAATTATTATATGACTTACAAAAATTATTAGGAAACATTACCGGTTTAGAGGGAGTATCATTATCACCATTAGCTGGAGCTCAAGGTGAATATTCAGGTTTGTTAATTGCCAGAATGTTTCATGAAAGTAATGGAGATTCAAAAAGAAAGATAGCCATTGTTCCTGATTCAGCTCATGGAACAAATCCCGCGTCAGCAAAGATGGCTGGCCTAGAAGTAGTTACAGTAAAATCCGATGAAGAAGGCAATATAGATATTGAAAACTTGAGAGAACTAGTAAATGAAAAAACAGCAGTATTTATGATAACAATTCCTAGTACTCTAGGAATTTTTGAGCCAAATATTTTAGAAATTACTAAAATAATCCATGAGGCTGGAGGGTTAGTATACGCTGATGGCGCAAACTTAAATGCTTTACTTGGGTTAGTTAGGTTATCTGACCTTGGGGTTGATATATGCCACTCAAATCTTCATAAGACTTTTTCCACACCTCATGGTGGTGG